>JAGGNB010000122.1 GCA_017886375.1 Octadecabacter sp. | reverse complement strand
AGCGCGTTCACGAGGCCGTCGCCAAATGCATAGGCGTAGACGTAAAAGGGCGAGTGGACGAAGTGTGGGATGTAGGCCCAGAAGGTCTCATAGCCGTCCATGAAGTTGAATACAGGGCCAAGGGATTCGCCCTGCACTGACATCCACAACGCGTTGATGTCGTCAGGCGTCAGTTCGCCGTTGCTGCGCGCGTCATGCAGTTTGCATTCAAAATCGTAGAATGCGATCTGGCGCACAACGGTGTTGATCATATCCTCAACTTTGCCAGCCAGCAGGACCTTGCGTTCTTCCTGTGTGGTGGCTTGTTCCAGCAGTTTGCGGAAGGTCAGCATTTCGCCAAACACCGACGCAGTTTCCGCCAAGGTCAGCGGAGTTGAGGACAGCAATTCACCTTGTCCGGCCGCCAGAACCTGATGCACGCCGTGACCCAATTCGTGTGCCAAGGTCATGACATCACGTGGTTTTCCGAGGTAGTTGAGCATGACATAGGGATGGACTGTGGTGACGGTTGGATGCGCGAATGCGCCCGGTGCTTTGCCATCTTTGACGCCTGCATCAATCCAGCCATCGGTGAAAAATGGCTTGGCAATGTCGGCCATGCGTGGATCGAATGCCGCGTAGGCGTCCATCACGGTTTTTTCGGCTTCGGCCCATGAGACGGTGCGGTCTGATTCCATCGGGAGAGGCGCGTTGCGGTCCCAGACTTCCATAGTCTCAAGGCCCATCCATTTGGCCTTGAGCGCGTAGTAGCGGTGGCTGAGGCGCGGGTAAGCGTCAACGACGGCATTGCGCAGCGCCTCGACCACTTCGGGTTCCACGTGGTTGGCTAGGTGGCGGCCCGCTTGCGGGGATGGCATGCCACGCCAGCGATCCTCAATCTCTTTTTCCTTTGCGAGGGTGTTGTGGACGCGGGCAAACAGCCCGACGTTTGCCCCAAACACCCGTGCCAGTTCGCGCGAGCCTTTTTCACGGGTGGCGCGGTCTTGATCGCTGAGCAAATTCAGCGTGCCCTCGATGTTCATGTCTTTGCCATCGACGGTAAATTTCAGCGCCGCGATGGTTTCGTCAAACAGTTTGTTCCATGCGGTGGCACCGACGACCGACTGATCGTGCAGAAATTTTTCCATCTCATCAGACAGCTGGTGCGGCTTCATCGCCCGCATACGATCAAAGATCGGTTTGTAGCGCGCAAGGTCGGCGTTGGCGGCCAAAAGCCCATCCACATGGGCGTCGTCCATGCGGTTGAATTCCAGACCGTAAAAGACCAGCGGAGTGGTGTAGGTGGTAATTTTGTCCTGCATGTCGGACATAAATTTGCCGCGCTCTGGATCGGTTGTGTGTTGGTAATAGCGCAGGCCCGCGAAGGACATGATGCGACCCGCGATGATGTCGATCTGTTCAAACCGTTTCACAGCGTCGAGCAATTCTTCCGCGTCCAGATCGGCCAGTTTCCCTTCGTGATCAGCGGCAAAACTGCGACAGGCATCTTCCAGCCAATCCATGTCGCGCTTGAGTTCTTTGGCGTCAGTCGATGGATATAAATCCGTCAGGTCCCATTCGGGCAAATCGCCGAACGGCATGCCATCGGGCGCGGCGGGTGAATTGGCGTCAAACGTGCGGGGGTCGGTCGCGGGAGTGTTCATGGGGGCCTCGTTGTTGGTTTTGTCTTATGTAGGCGCGCGCAGCTGGTTTTGCCAGCCGACCCTTCGGGGAGAGTTTCTCGGCCAAGATGAAATTAGGAGAAAATCAGGTGATCCGGGGGCTTAGGGATCGAGTTGTGATGCCGGTTATGTGGCGGGCAAGACATCCGCGCGGCGCAGGTTTGCTGAGCGAAAGCTATCCATAGGTCGCCAGCATTTCTTTCAGATCATCAAGGGTGTTGATTTCATCCAGCGGTTTGTCTTGTCGCCAACGAAGCATACGTGGGAAGCGCAACGCAATGCCTGATTTATGTCGCGGTGAGGCTTGTATGCCTTCAAATGCGATTTCAAAAACGTGCTCTGCGGGGACGGATCGAACGGGGCCGAAACGCTGCACTGTATTGCGTTTGACCCAAGTGGTGATCTGGCGAAATTCCGCATCTGTTAGCCCTGAATATGCCTTTGTGAAGGGGACCAGATCGTTGCCGTTTTTGACCGCAAAAGTGAAGTCGGTGAACAGGTTTGCGCGACGCCCCGATCCGGCCTGTGCATAGATCATCACGGCATCCACGGTCAGCGGATCAATTTTCCATTTCCACCAATCGCCCTTTTTGCGACCCGCCAGATAAGGGCTGTTGCGCCGTTTTAACATCAGCCCTTCGGCGCCGAGATCACGTGACTTTGCGCGCTCGTTTCTGAAGTCGTCCCACGTGTCGCCCGTGACTTCTGGTGAAATTCGGATGGGTGCGTCTGAAGGAGCGGAATTCAGTATCTTTTCCAGCAGGTTACGGCGCGTTTCTAAGGTTTCATTTCTGATATCGACGCCGTCACACTCAAGAAGGTCGTACGCCATCAAGATCACGGGCGCCTCTGCCAGCAATTTCTTTGGCACTGTCTTTCTGCCGATCCGCTTTTGCAGGGCATTAAATGACATCGGTGCATCGTTTTGAAACGCCAAAAGTTCCCCATCGATGACGGTTCCATCTGGCAGACAATCGCGCAGCTGTGCAAGTTCGGGAAAGCGGTCTGTCATTAAGTCTTCGCCGCGCGACCAGATGTGATGTTCCCCACCGCGCAGGATGAATTGACCGCGTATACCGTCCCATTTCCTGTCAATAAACCAATCACTTGAAGGACCAAGTTGATCTATTTTTTCCAATCCATATGCCAGATAAAACGGGTATGGGCGTGATAAATCCGCACTTGGGTCGTCGACTTCGATCAGGCTGTTCCACGTCACGGTTTCGGGTGTCCATTTGCCCATCAGTTTATGGGTCAATGCGGCCTCATTCTGGCCGGTGGCGATCGCCAAAGCGCGGGTCATTAGTTTTTGGCTGACGCCGATGCGGAACCCACCAGTCAGAAGCTTTATGAACAAGAAACTCTCGGTTTGGGGCAATGCGTCCCACGCAGCGAGGATGCCAGCCTTGCGGGCGTCTTCATCTAGCAATGAAAGTCGTTTTAGTTCTAATATCCAATCGGTTAAGGATCGATCTTCATCTCCATCGGACGGTGGTAGGAATAGGCTGATCGTTTCTGCCAGATCACCGACAATCGGGTAACATTCCTCAAGCAACCACAGCGGCAATCCGGCGCGTTCGGCGGCCCATTCGCGCAGCAGTTTTGTGGTGATCACGCGGCGTGGGCGGCGGCCGGAAAACAAGGCGACGCACCAGAGCTTGTCGCTGTCTGTTGCCGTGCGAAAAAACTCAGCCATTGCGGCGACTTTGACTGTCGTTTTGGTGGACTGATCCACGGCTGTAAACAGGGCTGCAAAGTCCTTCATGGGGGACACACCTTGGGTACAAAACCTGTCATTGCGCGTCCCCCTCATCGGCGTCTGTGCCAAATTCAGTTTGCACAATTTGGGCGTCATATCCCTGTTCGCACAACCAACGCGAAAACACGGATGTGTAGCCGTGGGTGACAAAAATCCTTTCCGCCCCTGTCGCTTTGACGGCGTCGTTCAGCCCGACCCAATCGGCGTGATCCGAGACGATAAATCCCCGATCTGCCGCCCGTCTGCGGCGCACGCCGCGCATCGCCATCCAGCCGGACGCGAAGGCACTTGAGGCAGGTCTAAACCGGCGCGCCCAAGTTGAATTCAGCGCGGACGGCGTGGCCAAAATCAACGCACCTTTGTGCGCTTTGACGTCGAGATCGGGTGTCACCAGTGTTGTATCCGGCAGCGCGATCCCCTGAGCGCGCAAGATGCGGTTGGTGTTTTCGATGGCGCCATGGGTCAGGATCGGTCCAATGTTTGGGTCAACTGTCCGCAACAGTCGTTGCGCCTTGCCGAGGGCGTAACACGACAACAGTGAGAAGATTCCATTCGCGGCATTGCGCGCCCACCAGTCGTTGATCTGACCTGCCAGAATGTCTTGCGGGGTCCAGTTGAAAACCGGCAATCCGAAGGTCGATTCGGTGATGAAGGCGTGGCACGGGACGGGTTCAAAAGGCTCTGACAGCCCGTCATCGACGGTTTTATAATCGCCCGACGCGACCCAGACTTCGCCTTTGTGTTCGACGCGGATTTGCGCCGATCCGGGGACGTGACCTGCGGGATGAAACGATACTTTTACGCCGTTGTGGGTGGTGGTTTCGCCGTATTTGACCGTGTCGATATGCACATCACCCAAGCGGTGGCGCATCACGGGCGCGGCAGTTTCGGTGGCAACATATGACCCCATGCCGATGCGCGAATGATCCGCATGGCCGTGGGTGATGAGCGCGCGGGGCACTGGCAACCAAGGGTCGATGTGGAAATCGCCTGCCGCGCAATAGATGCCCGCCGGCGTGAAAGTGAGAAGATCTGCCATGTCTGAATGGTAGTGCGCGTGGCGCGCGATGGAAGTCCGTTTTTGGCTGAGATGAACGGGGAGGTTGTTCTGTCGTTGGTGATGTGGTCGCTTGGCGTCAACAAGGGAGAGTGCGATGCGGACGGCAAATTTACGGGCGCGGGTGTTGGGACGAGAGAGATTGGCGAGCACATTCGTGAAAACCGCCGAGGTCACGGTGATCGAGGTTTTGGCGACATCCGGCCTCGATTTTATTGTGCTGGACGGGGAACATAGCGGGTTTGATCGCGGGCGTTTGGATGTCTGTCTGGCCGTGTGTCGTGCGCTGGATTTTCCGGCTCTGGTGCGGATTCCATCCGCGTCTGATGAGAATATTCTGATGGCGCTGGATGCCGGGGCCGTGGGGGTTGTGGTGCCGCATGTGGACAGTGTGCAAAAGGCGCAAGCGATTGCAAAAGCTGCACATTTCGGGCGCGGCGGACGCGGCTTCGCTGGTTCGACGCGTTGGGCTGGCTTTGCCACGCGCGCTATGGGGGACGTTTTGGATCAGGATGCACAGACAATCGTCATGGCGCAAATTGAAGAACCCGAAGGCGTTGAAGCCTGTGAAGAAATCGCAGCAATAACAGGGATTGATGCCTTGTTCGCTGGACCGGCCGATCTTTCGGTCGGGTACGGGCACCGATCACAAGACAACCCCGATTTGCCGATGGCATTGGAGCGGATCGGGCGGGCCTGCGCC
>JAGGNB010000053.1 GCA_017886375.1 Octadecabacter sp. | reverse complement strand
GTCCCGGTGAAAACGCAGGCATCGTCGACATTGGCGACGGACAATGCGTTGTTTTTAAAATGGAAAGCCACAATCACCCGTCCTACATCGAACCCTACCAAGGGGCGGCTACGGGCGTCGGTGGCATCCTACGGGATGTCTTTACGATGGGCGCGCGCCCGATTGCAGCAATGAATTCACTGTCCTTTGGCGATCCCAGCCACCACAAAACCCGTCAACTGGTGCACGGCGTCGTTGCAGGCGTCGGCGGTTACGGCAATTGCTTTGGCGTGCCGACTGTGGGCGGCGAAGTGCGCTTTCATTCCGCCTACAATGGCAACTGCCTGGTCAACGCGTTTGCGGCCGGCCTCGCGGACACCGACAAGATATTCTATTCGGCGGCGTCCGGCATCGGCATGCCCGTCGTCTATCTTGGCGCAAAAACCGGCCGTGACGGTGTTGGCGGCGCGACAATGGCATCAGCTGAATTTGACGACACAATTGAGGACAAACGCCCCACCGTGCAGGTCGGCGATCCGTTCACCGAAAAACGCCTGATGGAGGCGACGCTGGAATTGATGGCAACAGGGGCCGTCATTTCGATCCAAGATATGGGCGCAGCTGGCCTGACCTGTTCGGCTGTGGAAATGGGCGACAAAGGCGGTTTGGGCGTCAAACTCAACCTCGAAGACGTGCCGCAACGCGAAACCAACATGACCGCCTATGAGATGATGCTGAGCGAGAGCCAAGAACGCATGCTCATGGTCCTGAAACCAGAGCTTGAGGCCGAGGCCCGCGCCGTGTTCACCAAATGGGACCTCGATTTCGCCATCGTCGGTGAAACCATTGCCGAAGACCGCTTTTTGGTGCTGCACCACGGCGAAGTTAAAGCCGACTTACCGCTTGCAACGCTGTCAGGCTCCGCGCCGGAATATGACCGCCCATGGGTGGAAACGCCGCCCGCTGATCCGCTGGCTGATGTGCCAAACATTGATCCGATCGACGGGCTGAAGGCCCTGTTGGCCACCCCAAACTATGCCGCCAAACAATGGGTTTATGAACAGTATGACAGCCAGGTCATGGCCGACACTGTCCGCGCACCGGGTCTCGGTGCGGGAATCGTGCGCGTGCATGGCACCAACAAATTGCTGGCCTTTACCTCGGACGTGACGCCACGCTACGTCATGGCCAACCCCGAAAAAGGCGGCGCGCAGGCTGTTGCAGAGGCGTACCGCAACCTGACCGCTGTGGGCGCAACACCGCTGGCCACCACCGACAACATGAACTTCGGCAATCCCGAAAAACCCGAAATCATGGGCCAATTTGTCGGCGCGATCAAAGGCATTGCAGCGGCCTGCATCGCGCTAGATATGCCCATCGTGTCCGGCAACGTGTCGCTTTATAATGAAACCGACGGCACCGGTATTTTGCCCACGCCCACGATTGGCGCGGTCGGCCTGCTCAAACACGGCGATGACATCATCGGCGGCATGGCCCGCGAAGGCCACGTCGCACTCCTCGTCGGCACCACAGCTGGCCACCTCGGTCAATCGGCAATACTGGCGGAAGTGTTCCACCGCATTGAGGGCGATGCGCCCGACGTGGACCTCGTAGCTGAAAAACTGCACGGCGACTTTATCCGCGCCAACGCGCGGTGGATCGACGCCTGCACCGACCTAAGCGACGGCGGCCTCGCGCTCGCTGCGTTTGAAATGGCCGAAACAGCTGGCACGGGCGTCAGCCTCGACTCCGCCGACACACACATATTGTTTGGCGAAGACCAAGCCCGCTACCTCATCGCCTGCACCTATGACCAAGCCGAAGCTTTGATGGTCGCTGCCGGCAGTGCGGGTGTGCCAATCGCGTCCGTAGGGAAATTCGGTGGCGATAATGTGAGCATGGGCGACAGTTCCGCCCCCCTCGCCGACCTTGCCACCCTCTTTCGGACCACATTTGCGGACACGTTTGCGTAGGAATGCGCCGCAAACCTTGTCGCAGGCGTGCTGCGGCCCTACATTTGACTGAACAATAGGACACATCCATGCCCATCACTGCCCCAGAAATCGAAACTTTGCTCCGTGATGCGTTTCCAGACGCACAGATAAAAGTGCAAGGCGACGATGGTTCACATTTTGCCGCCGAAGTGATCGACGCCTCCTTCAAGGGGAAAAACCGTGTGCAACAGCAACGCGCGGTTTACGGTGCACTTAAGGGAAAGATGGATGGATCGAATGGTGATCTGCATGCCCTTGCCCTGACAACAAAGGCGCCTGAGTGATGTTAAACTGGTTGGTGTTTGGTGGTTTGGTTCTGGTCGGCGCGATCCTCGCGGATGACTGGTACGCCAAACGCCATCGCCGCCCTCTGAGCCACATGAAACCCGATCCCAGAACCATCCGGACCACTGGGATGGAAGAACACGATCGCACACGCGCCAATCAACAGATTGCCCGCAAAGACAAACAAGGATCAAAGCCATGACCGCCGAAACCCAGATCAAAGAGACCGTGACGACCAATGACGTGGTGCTGTTCATGAAGGGCACAAAAGCCATGCCGCAGTGCGGATTTTCCAGCCGCGTCGCGGGTGTTTTAAACTTTATGGGCGTCGAATTTGCCGATGTGAACGTGCTGGCAGACGAAGAAATCCGTCAAGGCATCAAAGACTATTCTGACTGGCCAACGGTTCCGCAGCTTTATGTCAAAGGCGAATTCGTCGGCGGCTGCGATATCATCACCGAAATGACGCTGTCAGGTGAACTCGATACGTTGTTTTCAGAAAATGGCGTCACCTATGACAAAGACGCCGCTGAAAAGATCCGCGAAGCCAACGGTTAAGCGACCTTTCGAAATGAAAAATGCCGCGCCCCATGTCTGGGGCGCGGCATTTTTTATGTCTAGGCTCACCAATTCCTAGGACGCGCGGCCCTCAACCTCGTCGGCCATCGCCTCAACCCGTGCTGCGATCCCACTCATGGTTTCAATGACTTCGGTTGGCATGACGGGCACTTCGACGCGCTCGACGGTGCCTTGCGCAGGTGCCTGTTCAAGTTGCGCCTGCGCTTGCGCCAGCCGTCCTTCGGCCTCGCGGACTTTGTCTTCCAAACCTGCCGTGCGATCTGCCAACAAAAGACCCGCCATCAGCAGCATCCGGCTTTCGGGCATGCGCCCTACTTGCGTAGAAAGCGACGACGCCTCGACGTCCAGCATGGCTGCCGCAGTCATCAAAAACTGTTCTTCGCCGTCCTGACAAGCAACTTCGAAATTGCGGCCCCCGATGGTGATTTCAACCTGTGGCATCGACTGCCTCCTGTGCGATGATCGGCGTTAACTCTTGCAGGATCGCGTCCATCTCGGCCGCGTCCGCGGCACGCGTTGCCCGCAGCGCCTCAAGTTCGGCGAGCATGGCTTTGTTGACCAAGTGCGGCTCGCTCACGCCAGCGCTTACGGCGTCACGCAGCTGCCCGTTGATATTTCGCAGTTCTGCATTCACTTGACGCAACCGCTGCAATTCACGATCCATGCGCGCGGACCGTGCACGTCCCGCATCGACGTCACTTTCCAGCTGGGCCAGCTTTCCGTCTTGCCGTTCCTTGAGGAGTTTCACACGTTCTTCAAGCTGCGCATTGGCTGTCTGTTCTTCATCAAGCTTCGCGCCAAGTTCAGCCACTTGCAGCGTCAGCGCACTTACATCGGCGCCGTCAGCGTCGGGCTCAGGGGCAATTACGGCCACCGAAAGCCCATCTAACCCCGATTTTATACGGTCCAGCGCCGCCGTGATCCGCGTTTCGAGTTGTGGAAGTTCGCTCATCGCCTGTCCTTTCCGGGCTTGGTCAGTTCGCTTTGAACACACCTAAGAACCGCTGCGCTTGGGCTTTGCTCACGAATCGCGCCCTGCTGGGTAAAGTCTAAGCCATGCAGGCCAAGGCAGCAAATGGCGAAAATAGTTATATTTCAATCACCTACACCGTAGCCTTCATCCAACATGCAGACCTGCCTTGATCTTGGGGTCCGCCCTGTTATGACCTTTCGCAAAGCCAAACATCGCAGCCCAAAGGACCCCTGTCACATGGACATCCAAGCCCTCCGCAAAGCCCACCCCGAGCATTGGATGCGCGCCGCCGCGATCCGCACCCTCACGCTTGACGCCGTCGCCGCCGCAAATTCCGGCCACTCAGGCATGCCCATGGGCATGGCCGACGTCGCCACCGTGCTGTTTGAAAAGCACCTGCGCTTTGATCCTATGGCGCCGCACTGGCCCGACCGTGACCGTTTTATCCTGTCTGCGGGTCATGGATCCATGTTGATTTACGCACTGCTGCATTTGACCGGCTACGAGCAGGCAACGCTGCAACAGCTGAAAGATTTCCGTCAATGGGGTGCGCGCACTGCGGGGCATCCAGAATACGGCCACATGGACGGCGTTGAAACCACGACTGGTCCGCTTGGCCAAGGCATCGCCAATTCTGTCGGCTTTGCGATTGCCGAAGAAATCCTGCGCGCACGCTACGGCAGCTCTGTCGTCAACCACCACACCTACGTCATCGCGGGCGACGGTTGCCTGATGGAAGGCATTTCCCAAGAGGCGATCGGCCTTGCGGGGATGCAAAAGCTCGGCCATCTGATTTGTTTCTTTGACAACAACAACATCACAATCGATGGACCTGTTGCTTTGGCCGATATCACCAATCAATCCGCGCGGTTCGTCGCGTCCGGTTGGCATGTCATCGACATCGACGGCCACGATCCTGATGCGATTGACGCCGCGATTACTGCCGCAAAAGCAGATCCGCGCCCGTCTATGATCAACTGCAAAACCCACATCGCACTGGGCCACGCAGCGCAAGACACATCCAAAGGCCACGGCGCGCTGACCGACGCAGACCAGCTGCAAGCCGCCAAAGATGCCTACGGCTGGACTTACGGCCCCTTTGAGGTCCCAGCTGATGTGAAATCGCAGTGGGAAGACATGGGCAAACGCGGCGCGGCAGCCCACGCCGACTGGCACACCCGTTTTGCCAAGCTGTCCAGCGCCAAACAGGCCGAATTCAACCGCGCCTTGGCACTAGACGCCCCGAAAAAGCTGTCCGCGACCATCAAAGCGTTCAAGAAACAGGCGTCTGACGCGGGCGCAAAGATGGCGACACGATCGTCTTCGGAAAAAGTTCTCGAAGTGATCAACCCGATCATGCAGGAAACTGTGGGCGGTTCCGCCGACCTGACAGGGTCCAACAACACCAAAACGTCCGATCTTGGTGTGTTCAACCCCGACAACCGCGCTGGTCGCTACATCCACTATGGAATCCGTGAACACGGCATGGCGGCTGCGATGAACGGTATGGTCCTGCACGGCGGTATCCGGCCCTATTCCGGGACGTTCATGTGTTTCACCGACTACGCTCGCGGTGCCATGCGCCTGTCTGCCTTGATGGAAATCCCGACGGTTTACGTCATGACGCACGACAGCATCGGCCTTGGCGAAGACGGGCCAACGCACCAGCCCGTTGAACACCTCGCCATTTTGCGCGCGACACCAAACACCTATGTCTTCCGCCCCGCCGACACTGTTGAGGTGGCCGAGGCGTGGGAACTCGCCTTCACATCCAAGACAACGCCGTCTGTGTTGTGCCTGTCGCGTCAAGGTTTGCCGCTGGTGCGGACCGAACATAAAACAAAGAACATGACCGCCCAAGGTGCCTATGTTCTGGCCGACGCTGAAAACGGCAAACGTCAGGCCATCCTGATGGCCACAGGATCCGAGGTCAGCGTCGCCATGGCTGCGCGCGACATCCTTGAGGCGGAAGGCATCGGCACACGCGTTGTGTCCATGCCCTGTTGGGAACTGTTTGAGGCGCAAGACGAGAGTATCCGCAAGCGCGTCTTGCCCGGCGGCCCGGTCCGCGTCGCTATTGAAGCAGGTGTGCGGCTTGGCTGGGACAAATGGCTGCTTGGTGAACGTGGCCGCGAAAGCAAAGCTGGCTTTGTGGGCATGGACAGCTTTGGTGCCTCCGCGCCTGCGCCGGTCTTGTTTGAAAAGTTCGGCATCACCGCTGAGGCCACGGCGCAAAAAGTTCGCGACCTGCTCGCCTAGTCATCGGCCTATAAATATATGCCAGATCGGGCCATAGTTTCGTGTTTTGCACGCGGTTGTGGCCCGATTTCGTTGCCCGACATTGTTGCGCGCCCGTTTCTGCTAAACTTTTTACGAATCTTTCAGGAGCCTTGCCCATGATCCGTCTGACAGCCCTACTTGCCGCTGCGTCCATCGCACTAACCGCGTGCGACGCCCCGACAAGCCAGACGTTCGTGCAACCAAACCCCAAGGGCGCGACAAGCCAGTCCAGTCAGACGAGCGTCGTTTTTTCCGTGGCCCCCGCAAACGCGCCAAGCGGACCAATTGTTGACAATTTTGCCCGCAATTTCCTGAACACGTTGCAGGTGCGATCCATCGCGGAGCGTCGCGAACATTGCGGCTACTTTTTCATCGGCTCGGATGGCCGTCTGCAGGCCAGCACACCGCGCGGCGGTACATTTGCCAGCTGTGACATGCCAGCGCCGCTCGCGGGTCAAGGCATTGTTGCCAGTTACCACACCCACGGCGCATATGGGCGCCAGTATGACAACGAAGTTCCGTCAGTGATCGATCTGACATCGGACTTTGATTTCGGAATCGACGGCTACGTATCCACCCCCGGTGGGCGCGTCTGGCTGGTGGATTTCCAGACCCGAACGACCCTGCAATTGTGCGGCCTGCGCTGCGTCACGTCCGATCCTGGATTTCTCCCACAGGACGAGGACAAAATCCGACAGTCCTATTCGGTTCAGACGCTTCAACGCCGCTCGTCGATCTTATAGCGCCTAGTGCTGCGCCTTTGATCCGTTCACGGCCCCGATCAACGGTGCGATGACGCGGGTCACAATGGGGATCAGCAACAGGCCAACTGCCAGCCCGATCACCCCGTCAAAAACGGCGGTCACAGCCCAATTTCCAAACCCGGCGTCGCCCGCGACATTGTGCGATACGTCCTTGATAAAGCCATAAGGCTGCGCCCAGCCAATGAAGTCAGGGTTGTGAAGCCCGTGCACCAAAATCTGCCCGCCGACCCAAAGCATCGCAGCCGTCCCCACAGTTGACAGCACGGTCAGTAAATGTGGCATCCCACGCACCAGACCTTTGCCAATTCCGCGCCCGATCCCTGTATTTGCATTCAACGCAAGCCACGCACCGACATCGTCCATCTTAACGATCAGACCAACGACACCGTAGACCAATGCGGTAATAGCAATCGCCACCACAGCCAGCGCCGCGGCTTGCAGACCGATGCTGCCATCGGGAATTTCATTCAGCGTGATGGTCATAATCTCAGCCGATAGAATGAAATCTGTTTTGATCGCACCTTTGACGCGGGTTTCTTCCAGTTTTGCCGGATCGCCGACATCCATGTCTGCTTCAACATGGGAATCTGCGTGCGGGCGCAACACGTGATAGATTTTCTCGGCCCCCTCAAAGCACAGATAAAGCCCACCAAACATCAACAGCGGAATCAACAACACAGGTGCGAATGCCTTAAGCAGCATCGCCACCGGCAACAGGATCACCAGTTTGTTGAAAACCGACGCGCGCGCGATTTTCCATATGATCGGGAGTTCACGTTTTGGATCAAGTCCGGTGACATATTTCGGGGTCACGGCCGCGTCGTCAATAATGACGCCAGCAGCTTTGGTGCCCGCCTTGGCAGCCATGCTGGCCACGTCATCAAGACTGGTCGCAGCAATCCGCGTCAGGGCCGCCACATCGTCCAACAAAGCAATCAAACCGCTCATACTACCGTCTCCATCTGGTGTTGGTTGTGAAACTAACGCTCATGGTCGCAGCTGCAAGGCCCGAGCGAAGGTCCACGTCCCCGCGCAGTGAACCGCCAGAACCAAAAAGCCCCCTGCAATTGACCAGTTATTCGCGAAAATTGTCATCTGCCATGGATCATCGGGCAGATAATGAAACACACTTGTGACAGCCCATACCCCACCGCAAGCAGCGCAACACAGCGCACCTGCATGCCTGCACGCCTACGATCAACGCCATGACGGGCATCGGATCGTTGGCTTTTTGCAATGCCCCACCTAGAATCAACAGGGCCATCAAATCGCGCCCCAAGAACACCGCGCCCTGTTCAAGCTGATTCTTCATCCTGTCATTTCCCGATGCCGTTCGCGAACGTTAGCGCAAACGTGCGCGCCCTTTGGTTGAATTGTTAGCGCAAACCTGCAGTCACCACACCGAGTTATCGCTAACATATTGAAAAATTGTGCATTTCCCTTGGTATCAGGAGTGACCCACCCTAAGAAAGGCCAGATTTTAGACGTTAAGGAATTGCCATCATGACCGTCACAATCGGTATCAACGGATTTGGCCGCATTGGTCGCTGCACGCTGTCCCATATCGCCGAGGCCGCGCGCAACGACGTCCAAGTCGTGAAGATCAACGCGACGGGTCCGCTGAAAACAAACGCCCATCTGCTGCGCTACGATTCAGTGCATGGTCGCTTCCCAGGTGACATCACAGTCACCGACGGCAAGCTCGACCTTGGTCGCGGCCCGATTGACATGATGTCGACCTATGATCCAAACGAGCTGGATTGGGACGGCTGCGATGTGGTCCTCGAATGTACTGGCAAATTCAATGACGGCTACCTTTCCGCGGTTCACCTTGAACGTGGCGCGCGAAAGGTGCTGATTTCTGCCCCCGCCACAAACGTTGACCGCACCATCGTCTACGGCGTCAATCACCGCGATCTCACGCCCATGGATCGAATGGTGTCCAACGGGTCATGCACCACCAATTGCCTCGCGCCGCTGGTCAAAACCCTCAATGACGCGATTGGCATTGAACGCGGCATTATGACGACGATCCACAGTTATACTGGCGATCAGCCGACGCTGGATCGCCGCCACGATGATCTGTACCGCGCCCGCGCTGCCGCCCTTGCCGTGATCCCGACCAGCACCGGGGCCGCCAAAGCGTTGTCACTGGTCCTGCCGGAAATGGAAGGCAAACTTGACGGGACCGCCCTGCGCGTGCCGACGCCCAATGTATCGGCGGTGGACCTGACGTTTGAGGCCGCAAAATCCGTGACCGTAGAAGACGTGAACGCCGCCGTCGCCGCAGCCTGTGCGGGGCATATGGGTATGGTGATGTCGTATGATCCCGAACCCAAAGTTTCGATTGATTTCAACCACACGCCACAATCATCCATCTTTGCGCCCGATCAAACCAAAGTCGTGGGCGGACGCACCGTGCGGGTGCTGGCGTGGTATGACAACGAATGGGGATTTTCGGTGCGCATGGCCGACGTGGCCGCACATATGGGCCGATTGATTTAGGCGTTCATGTCTAACCAACACGCCAGCAGGCCCGGTCTTAGCAGGTAGAAGCCCACCCTTTGCAAAGGTGACCCGCCAAGCTAAACCGTCCCCATGACCACTAAGATTTCCCTCGGCTTCGCCGCCTTTATCGCGCTGTTTTTCGTGCTGGACCACTATCTCCTACACATGAACGCTGGGCTGTTCCTTGGCAAAAAGATGATTGAACTGATCAATTTTCTGGCAATCTGGCGCTAAGCGGGGCGGCGTAACGGCAACCAAAAGCTGCGTCACGGGTTGACCTTTGCGCTTTTTTGGGGATGTTAGCGCCAACAGTGGCGGCACCCTGCCGCCACGTTTGCTGACCCACATCTCGGAGGCTCCTATGACCGTCAAAGTAGCAATCAATGGCTTCGGCCGCATCGGACGCAACGTGTTGCGCTCCATTATCGAATCCGGCCGCACCGATATCGAGGTCGTCGCGATCAACGATCTTGGCCCTGTGGAAACCAACGCGCATTTGCTGCAATACGATTCAGTGCATGGCCGCTTCCCGCATCCGGTCACCACAACCGACACCACCATCGACGTGGGCCGTGGCCCGATGGCCGTCACGGCCATGCGCAACCCTGCCGATCTGCCATGGGCCGACGTGGACATCGTGTTGGAATGTACCGGTATCTTCACATCGAAAGAGGCGTGTCAGGCGCACCTCGAAAATGGGTCGTCTCGCGTGCTGATTTCTGCACCGGGAAAAAACGCCGACAAGACAATCGTCTACGGTGTGAATGACAAAACGCTAACAGCGGACGATATCGTCGTGTCCAATGCGTCATGCACCACCAACTGTCTGGCCCCCGTTGTCAAAGTTCTCAACGATGAAATCGGCATCGTCAAAGGCTTTATGACGACGATCCACAGCTACACCGGTGATCAACCGACGCTGGATACCATGCATTCTGACCTATACCGCGCCCGCGCCGCCGCCCTGTCGATGATCCCGACCAGCACGGGTGCCGCGAAGGCTGTGGGATTGGTGTTGCCGGAACTTGATGGCAAACTTGATGGTGTAGCGATCCGCGTTCCTACGCCAAACGTAAGCTGCGTCGACCTCACGTTTGAGGCCGCCCGCGACACAACTGTCGAAGAAATCAACGACGTCATCCGCGCCGCCAGCCAAAGCGGCCCGTTGAAAGGCGTTCTCGCCTTCACAGATTCCAAACTGGTGAGCTGTGATTTCAACCACGACCCACATTCATCGACCTTCGCGACCGACCAGACCAAAGTCATCGGCGGAACGATGTGCCGCATCCTGACGTGGTATGACAATGAGTGGGGTTTCTCGAACCGCATGGGCGACACGGCTGTTGCCATGGGCAAACTTCTTTAACCCAAAATACCTTTTAGTTTTAAGGGCTGCCCGTCTGGGCGGCCCTTTTTTTGTGCAAAATCGAAAACACCCATGCAGTAAATGCAACCCCGTTAGCGCGAACATGGGTCTAGTGCTGCACTGCAGCATGCCTATGTATGGGTCACAAGAAACACTTAATCCCCGAAAGGAAGTCCAATGACCCTTATGACAAACCTACAAAATCGCATCGCAAAACGCATCGCTTACGTTCGCACACGCAACGAAATCGCAAACCTTCCAACAGAACTTGCTGTTAACGATCTTGGCATTTTTCCAAGCGACGCCAGCAAAATCGCAGCCCGCGTCGTTTACGGCTAAAACGTTCGATCAAATATGGATGTCCCGCAATCTTAACCAGCGGGCCATCAATGGCGGGCAGAACCCGACAGGACACAGGCAACGACTTAGGTCTGAAACCGCACCGCAAGCGCCTCTTTCACCTCAGGGGTGACAAATTTCGACACATCGCCATCCAGCCGCGCAATTTCTTTGACCAGCTTTGACGCAATCGCCTGATGCTGGGCTTCGGCCATCAAGAACACTGTCTCAACCGTGTTGTCCAACTGGCGGTTCATCCCAACCATCTGATATTCATATTCAAAATCTGCCACAGCGCGCAGACCACGGATGATGATCGTCGCGCCGACATCTTTGGCGCAATGGATGAGCAGGTTTTCAAACGGATGGGCCACGATCTCACAACCCGTTTGCGCTGACAGGTCTGCGCATTCCGCCTCGATCATCGCGACCCGTTCTTCCAGACTGAATAGTGGTCCCTTGTCGCGGTTGATCGCGATACCGATGACCAGTTTATCGACCAGCGAACACGCGCGCTGGATGATGTCCAAATGACCCAATGTGACAGGATCAAATGTTCCTGGATATAGCCCGACGCGCATGGCAGCCCCTTAATTTATCTGGGCGCACGACACCCGATCACGCGCCGGAAGGCAAGCGATCTAGTGGCCCATCACCATTCCGGTCAATGCATCACGTTCCGCCGCCAGTTCTGACAACCGCGCTTTAACCGCATCACCAATGGAAATCAGACCGATCATCTTGCCGTTGTCTATCACCGGCATGTGGCGAAAACGCCCTTCGGTCATTTTTGCCAGCACTGAATCGGTCGTGTCGGACGGACCACAGGTCACCAGTTTGCTGGTCATCATATCGCTGACTAAACGGGACATGCAGCTTGGCCCCTGTTTGCCCAATTCGCGCACGATGTCGCGTTCGGACAAAATTCCTGCGGGCGTCGCGCCGCCGTCATCGCTGATCACGATTGTACCAATGCGCATATCGGACATAATCGCGGCCGCATCAGCGACATTGGAGTCAGACGTCAGCGTGAACACGCCGCCCGTCGCTTTGGATTTTAGGATTTGTGAGACAATCATTGCAAGCTCCCCAGCCTTGTCGAACCACGTTTATCTGAACCACGTCTAGTGCAGTTAAGTGTCACGTCCGCTCTCATGTCTGTCAAGCGACCTCGCGTTCAAGACGCGAAATCTCGGCCCGCAAACCGCTGTGCAGCGCAACGGCAAACCGGTTGAGACGATCCGACGTGCGATCACTGGCATGGCGCACCAGATAAAACGACCGAGTCAAAGACACCTCCTCCATGAGCACCCGCTTCAATTCTGGCGCAAACGGTAGGGCAAAATCATGCACAATCCCGACACAGGGGTTTTCTACGTCCGCCGCAGCCGCGCGTAACGCCATCACCTGCACAGCGACAGAATTAGACGCGATCTGCACACCGTCTGCCCCAAGATCACCCAAATAATCCAATTCCTTATCGAAAATCATGTCAGGAATGTAGCCAACGATCCGTTGTCCTTTTAGATCCGCCAGACTGTTGATCTGCGCGGCCTTCGGTGCGGCCAGATGCAGGCGATAATCGCTCACCTTTTGAACTGTAAGCCGCCCTGCCTGTGGCCGAGACACCGTGATCGCCATGTCAGCCTCGCGTTTGGACAGATTCACGACACGCGGCAGCGAAAGAATCTGGACTTCCAACTCTGGATTGTCCGCCCCGATTGCGGCGCAAACCTGTGGCAGCAGGTAGTTCGCCGCCCCGTCTGGCGCACCGATCCGGATTTGCCCTGTCAGCCTCACCTGATCACCGCGCGCTTCTTCAATCGCCAATGACATGGACGCTTCCGCCTCGGCCGCGTGGTCGCGCATCCGCGCCCCGAGGTCGGTCAAGGCATAGCCCTGCGGCGACTTCACGAACAGGACCGCCCCCAGCTCACCTTCCAGCCGCGCAATCCGCCGCCCCACTGTCGCGGCGTCCATACGCAAGATCGGCGCAGCGCGGCTTAGACTTTCCGCCCGCGCCACGGCTAGAAACACCCGCATATCGTCCCAACGTGTCATGTCGTACCTCTGCGCGCCGCACCTTTTGCATTTTTGCAAAATGAATTTGCCATACTGGCGCTTTTACAACCGAAAATGCAAGACTATGGTGGAATCAGAAACCCGAACCTGTCCATACGTGCTGTGTTGAGGCTGTCTACGCCTGTCACCGCCCAAAAAACCGGAGCTCTATTATGACAACCGAATTCACCCACTTCATTGGCGGCGAACACGTCAAAGGCACATCAGGCCGTTTCGCCGATGTCTTCAATCCGGCAACGGGCGACGTGCAGGGACGGGTGCCGCTGGCGTCTGTTGCAGAACTGGATCACGCGGTCGAAATCGCCGCTGCCGCCCAACCCAAATGGGCTGCCACGAACCCACAACGCCGTGCGCGCGTATTGATGGCCTTCGTTGGTTTGCTGAACCGTGACATGGATAAGCTCGCCGAGGCGCTGTCGCGCGAGCATGGCAAAACCATCCCCGATGCCAAAGGCGACGTTCAGCGTGGCCTTGAAGTGGTTGAATATTGCATTGGCGCGCCCGAGTTGCTGAAAGGCGAATATACCGACGGTGCAGGTCCGGGGATCGACATCTATTCCATGCGCCAAGCCCTTGGTGTCACTGCAGGAATCACGCCGTTCAACTTCCCGGCAATGATCCCAATGTGGATGTTTGCCCCCGCCATCGCCTGCGGCAATGCCTTTATCCTCAAACCATCCGAACGCGACCCGTCCGTGCCATTGATGCTCGCTGAATTGCTAGAAGAAGCCGGCCTGCCCAAGGGCATCATTCAAGTCGTGAACGGTGACAAAGAAGCCGTCGATGCCATCATCGACAACGACACGATCCAGTCCATTGGCTTTGTCGGATCCACCCCGATCGCTGAATATATCTACGGTCGCGGCTGTTCTAACGGCAAACGGGTTCAGTGTTTTGGCGGCGCCAAGAACCACATGATTATCATGCCTGACGCCGACCTTGATCAAGCTGCTGACGCGCTTGTTGGTGCGGGCTATGGTGCAGCCGGTGAACGCTGCATGGCGATCTCAGTCGCTGTTCCGGTCGGTGAAGAAACTGCAGATCGACTGATCGAAAAGCTGATCCCGCGCATCGAAAAGCTGCGCGTCGGACCCTATACATCCGGCGATGATATTGACTATGGCCCTGTCGTAACTGCAGCGGCAAAAGCCAACATTCTCAAGATGATAGAAGGCGGAATTGCAGCAGGTGCAGACCTTGTGGTTGATGGTCGGGGCTTCAAACTGCAAGGCTATGAAGACGGCTTTTTCGTCGGCCCTCACCTTTTTGACCGCGTCACACCGGACATGGAAATCTATCAAAAAGAGATTTTTGGACCCGTTCTGTCCTGCGTACGTGCTGCATCATACGAGGAAGCGTTGGGTCTGGCGATGGATCACGAAATGGGCAACGGCACCGCAATTTTCACCCGCGACGGCGACGCCGCGCGTGACTTTGCCAGCCGCGTTAACGTCGGCATGATCGGCATCAACGTTCCGATCCCCGTGCCGCTGGCCTATCACACCTTCGGCGGTTGGAAAAAATCGGTCTTTGGCGACTTGAACCAGCACGGTCCCGATGCGTTCAAATTCTACACGCGCACCAAAACCGTGACCTCACGTTGGCCGTCCGGAATTAAGCAAGGCGGCGAGTTCAACTTTAAAGCAATGGACTAACCCTCTCGTTTGGCTATTCTATCCCCCTTCGGATCACCTACCGAAGGGGATAGATTGGGGGGGGATATGCCTGTTGAATACACAATTTTTACAAGTCCGCAGTTAAACTACATTCGCTACCATGGTCATGTCGTGCTTGATGAAATCATGACGGCCCTACAACAATTCGCACGCGAACCCGCCTTTGCAAATGGCCAACCACATTACTTTGACCTGAGCCAAGTCACCAGTTATGAGATTGATTACCATCAATTTTTTAGGGTTATGGCGAAAATCGTAGACGTCTATCCGCGCAGCGCTGGTGAGCAAATGATGGCGTTTCACGCCCCGCCAGGCCCGCCTGCCGAATTGGCGGCAATCGTGCGCAAACCGTGGATAGTATCTGATACGATTTTGATTCGTGTCTGCGACACCAAAGAACAGGTCTTCGACATTTTGGGTGGCGCGCGCGACGATCTTCTCGCCCACATGAAAGCATTCGCGTGATGTCGAATGGTTGATCGCTGTTGAAGTTTTTGTCACTATGATGAAACCAAATGTACGCACAACGCGTAAATTGAATAATCCGTCATGTTCGTCGGTGACATTATTTGAAAGGATACACCATGACCACGACCCGTCGCGATTTCCTCCGCACAGGCGCTGCAACACTGGCCACCCTGCCCGTTCTGGCCGCAACTGCTGCACAGGCGCAAACAACCCACACTGTCACCATCAAGAATTTCGCGTTTTCCCCTGCCGATCTGACCATCGCTGCCGGCGACACGGTCACTTGGGTCAATGAGGACCGCGCAGCCCACAGTGTTTGGCAGGACAGCGGCGACGCGTTCGACACCGGCCTTATCCGACCCGGCGAGTCTGCCAGCCTGACGTTCCCAAGTGCGGGTTCGTTCTCCTACCGCTGCCGCCCACACGGCAATATGCGCGCCTCGATCACTGTCGGGTAAGATGCGCGGTTTCACGCAGGCGTGAATTTACGTGGCTTGATTGAACAGCCCATCCGTGTGATTGCTTAAAAAACACGGATGGAGCGACCTGATGCAGACGAAACGCAGCTTTATTATTGGTGCCGCAGCGACCCTTGCGTCTCCTCTTGTTGTGCGCGCGCAAGAAGCGCCAGATCGCAATTCATCGTCCTTTATCACGCAAGACTGGCAGGATCATTTTTCCACGCTCGGCAATGGTGCGATATTGGCGGACATCACGTCACGCGCGCTGCACTATTGGGGCGCAGATGGCAGCTACCGGCTGTACCCGTCGTCCGTTCCAATGAGCGAGGACCTGACACGTCGCGGATATTCCCAAATCGTGCGCAAACGCGTGGGCCCGACGTGGACGCCGACCCAATCCATGCGCGAACGCGATCCGTCTTTGCCAGTGATGATGGACGCCGGCCCCGGTAACCCACTGGGAACCCACGCGATGTACCTTGATTGGCCCGCCTACCTGATCCACGGAACGCACGACACGCGCAAGATCGGCCGCCAAAGCTCATCCGGTTGTATCGGCCTCTACAACGATCATATCGCAGAGCTTTTCGCCGTTGTTGAAACTGGAACGCAAGTCCGGCTTCTTTAGCTAGACCTCACTGTCGTTTCCAGTCACGCTAAGGCATGATTGAACCGGATTTCACCATCGGAGTTGAGGAGGAATACCTTCTCGTCGACATTAAGACGCGCGCACTGGCGACAGTGACTGATGATCTTATGGCAGAATGCGAAGCCGCGCTCGGCAGCAAAGTAAGCCCCGAATTTCTGCAATGCCAGATTGAAGTCGGCACAGGTATCTGCGCCACGGCAGGTGACGCGTTTGATGATCTTGCACACCTGCGCCGCACCATCCGCGACTGCGCGGCGAACTACGGCCTCGCTCCGATTGCGGCGTCTTGCCATCCGTCGGCGGATTGGAAAGACCAGGTCCACACCGACCAAGATCGATATAATCAGCTGAAAAATGACCTCGGCGGCGTCGGTCGGCGCATGTTGATCTGCGGCATGCATGTGCATGTCGGCCTGGATGATGATGCGCTGCGGGCGGATTTGATGGGGCAACTCAGCTATTTTTTGCCGCATCTTCTGGCGCTTTCCGTTTCCTCCCCGTTTTGGCAGGGCGATGACACGGGACTGGCGTCCTATAGATTGTCCGTCTTTGACAACCTGCCCCGCACGGGCCTGCCCCCCACCTTGGACAGCTGGGATGAATACACCCGTTCTGTCCAGGCTCTCGTGGATCTGGGGGTGATTGAAGACAGCTCAAAAATCTGGTGGGATCTGCGGCCTTCGGCGAAGTTTCCCACACTGGAAACCCGAATATGCGATGTTTCCCCGCGCCTTAGCCACACTGTCGGCTTGGCCGCATTGGTTCAATGCCTGACACGAATGCTGTGGCGGCTGCGCATCAAGAACCAGCGCTGGCGGCAATATGACAGCTTTCTGGTACAGGAAAACCGCTGGCGCGCGCAGCGCTACGGTGTCTCCAAGGGCCTGATCGATTTTGGTCGTGGTGAAATTGTGCCCTTTGCCGATCTGTTTGACGAATTGCTTGATCTGGTGGAAGAAGATGCTGATATTTTGCAGTGCACGAACGCCCTAGAAGGGTTACGGAGCATCATCACCGGCGGCACCAGCAGCGACCGTCAACGCGCCGTCGCAGCGGCAACTAAGGGCGATGCGTCTGCAAAAATGGACGCGGTCGTCGACCATCTTATCGCCGAATTCAGTGAGGATCTTTAGACATGGACTTCGCGCTATCGCAAGAACAGACCGCGATCTATGACATGGCCCACGCGTTCGGTGCCCAACATATCGCGCCGCATGCGCGCGATTGGGATGCTGCGGGGACAATCCCGCGTGATCTGTGGCCCAAATTGGCAGAACTGGGTTTTGGCGGTCTTTATGTGTCCGAAGCCTCAGGCGGCTCGGCGCTGACCCGCCTTGATGCGACGCTGGTCTTTGAGGCGCTATCAGCGTCGTGTGCATCTGTCGCTGCATTCCTGTCGATCCACAATATGTGTGCAAAAATGATTGACGACTTTGGCTCGGACAGCATGAAAACCCGTTTTCTGCCGACGGTTCTTTCTATGGAAACGATCCTATCCTACTGCCTGACCGAACCCGCCAGCGGATCCGACGCCGCATCCCTTAAGACCAAAGCTGACGTCACCGAACAGGGATATGCACTGAGCGGAAACAAAGCCTTCATCTCGGGCGGCGGCTATTCGGACGCCTACATCGTCATGGCCCGAACCGGCGTTGCAGGCCCAAAAGGCATCTCGGCCTTTGTTGTTGAAAACGGCACGGATGGGTTAAGTTTTGGCGGTTTGGAAGACAAAATGGGGTGGCGATCACAACCCACCCGCCAAGTTCAATTAGACAACTGCGCCATCTCGGGTGAAAACCTATTGGGCGACGTTGATCAGGGTTTCAAGTACGCCATGAAAGGCCTCGACGGGGGGCGGTTGAATATTGCCGCGTGCTCCATCGGGGCCGCGCAATCCGCGCTCGACAAAACAATCCACTATATGGCCGAACGTCACGCCTTTGGCCAATCGCTTGATCAGTTCCAAGCCCTGCAATTTCGCCTTGCCGATATGGAAATTGATCTGCAATCGGCCCGCACTTTCCTGCGACAAGCCGCGTGGAAACTCGACACCCAAGTGCGCGACGCAACGGTCTTTTGTGCCATGGCCAAAAAGCTTTGCACCGAAACCGGATCGCGCGTCGCCGACCAATGCCTGCAACTGCACGGTGGCTACGGCTATCTCGCGGATTATGGCATCGAAAAAATCGTGCGCGATCTGCGCGTTCATCAAATCCTTGAAGGGACGAACGAAATTATGCGCGTCATCACCGCACGGCACCTGATCACATGAGCGATATCGACATCCGCAAAGACGGCGTTGCGGGCCGCATCACGCTGACCCGCGTGGACGCGCTGAACGCGCTGACGTGGGACATGTGTTCCGCCATCGAAACCGCCCTCGACGCGTGGGCTGACGACCCTGATGTTGCACTCCTCATCATCGATGGTGCTGGGGAAAAAGCGTTCTGCGCTGGCGGCGACATCCAGGAAATGTACGCCACTGGCGCGGCGGGCGATTACAGCTACGGCACCCGCTTTTGGCGCGACGAATACCGCATGAACGCGAAACTGTTCCGCTTTCCAAAACCTGTCGTGACTTTGCTGCACGGGTTTACCATGGGTGGCGGCGTTGGCGTCGGCTGCCACGGATCCCACCGCATCGTGTGCGAAAACAGCGTGATCGCCATGCCAGAAGTGTCCATTGGACTTGTGCCTGACGTTGGCGGCTCCCTCATTCTTGCGCGCGCACCGGGTCGGTTGGGCGAATACCTCGGCCTCACGGCGGACCGCATGGATACCGCAGACGCAATTTACGCAGGCTTTGCCGACTATTTCGTCCCGCAAGCCGATTGGCCGACCTTAATCGAAACGCTAACAAAAACCGGTGATTGGTCTGCCGTTGATCGCGCGGCACACACACCGCCCCCTTCCCGTCTTGCCGCA
>JAGGNB010000086.1 GCA_017886375.1 Octadecabacter sp. | reverse complement strand
CCCTGCGATTCCATGGCCAGGCAGTTCTTTGATGTTGGTCACTGTGACAGTCGGAAGGGGTTGGCCCCGTGCCGCGTCGACGATGGATTGGCTGCGTGGATGTGCCGACGCCATAGCAAGTGCTGCGGCAAGTGCGAAGTCCTGTGGCGCAATATCGCCTGGATTCAACAGCGTGGGTTTGCCGATAGTCAGCGTACCTGTCTTGTCAAAGATCACTGTGTCTACTTCGGCCAAACGTTCCAGCGCGGTGGCGTGTTTCACCAGCAGGCCACGGCGAAACAACGCACCAGACGCGACCGTGGACACAGCAGGAACAGCCAAACCCAAGGCGCAAGGGCAGGTGATGATCAGCGTCGCAACCGCGATGTTCAGCGAATAGCGCACATCGCCACCGGACAAGTACATCCACATGACAAAGGCGGCAAACGCCAACAGATGCACAGCGGGCGCGTAGATCGCGGCTGCGCGGTCGGCGAGCGAATTGTAGCGCGACTTGGCGTCTTCCGCGACAGAGATCAGCTCAGCGAGGGAGTGCAAGAACGTGTCTTTGCCAACGGACGTCACCCGCACGTCGAGCGGCCCTGTCAGATTGATTTCGCCCGCTCGCACGATGTCATCAGGACGCACAAAGACCGGATCGGACTCGCCCGTTAAAAATGCGCGGTCAAGTTCGCTTTCGCCACGGATGATCTGTCCGTCGACGGGCATCCGCGCACCGGGTCGGACAAGAACAAGATCGCCAACGCAAAGTTCAGACAGTGATACCGTTTGCGGCACGCCGTCTGTCACGCGCAGGGCAGTTGGCGTTTCCAGTGCGGCCAGTTCAGTGGCGGCTGACCGCGCCACAGTGCGGGTGCGTTGGTCAAGATAGCGCCCAGCCAGCAGGAAGAACGTCAACGACAAGGCGGCGTCGAAATAGGCGTGATCGCCGGAATGGGCGACTTCAAACAACGACATTCCGGCGGCCAGCAGAATGGCGAGGGAAATTGGAACATCCATATTGAGCCGCGCAACACGCAAGGCCCGCCACGCGTTCACGTAGAACGGCTGGGCCGCGAAGATGATCGTCGGCAATGCGATGGCGGCAGAAATCCAGTGGAACAGATCGCGGGTGGCATCGCTGGCACCAGACCAAACCGCAACTGACAGCAGCATGACATTCATCATTGCAAAGCCCGCAACGCCAAGGCGCATCAACAGATCGCGCGCGGCGCGGTCGGAATGATTGGCGGACAATGTGGCTTGGTCCAGCGGTTGCGCGTCATAGCCCAGTGCCGCAAGCGCATCCGTCAGCACCACGTCATCAATGTCGGGCTTTACATGGATGGTCGCGCGTTTGCGGGTCAGGTTTACACGCACGTCCGACACGCCCGGCAGGGCCATCAAGCCACGCTCAACAACCGAAATGCAGGCCGCACAATGGATCGTTGGCAGGGACAGTGCGACTTCGCGGTCACCATGCTGTGCCGTCTTGCCGGCCCGCTGGGTCGCAAGCGCTGTGGCGTCGCATCCGGGGCAGGCGGACAGTCCGATATGGGTGTCCGTGACCGTCATCTCTGGACCAACACCACCACGCGTTGCCGAAAGGCTGTGCCGTCTTGCGCGGTGGCGTGCATGCGCAGGTTCCAATTGCCCGGTGCAGTGGTCACAGGTGCCACGTATTTGGTTCCGGTGAACACGAAATCGGGGCTCTGATCGTCGCGCACGTTGGTGGCGCGCCCGAATATGGCTTCAAGGTTCGCGACCTCAACAGGGTGACCATCTACGTCGGTGATATTGAGGTGAAGTTCTTCGCCTGACACATCCGCCGAAACAGTCCAACCGAGCGCAAGTTGCGCCCTGCGATCCGCGTCGAAATTCTGGCTGGCGACGTAGGCGTTTTTCACTTCCAGTCCTGGAAAGGTCGCGATTGCTGAATATGCCAGAAACAGATTGACCGAAAGGATCACGCCAAATGCGCCTGCCATCCCGAAAAATACTTTGCGCCCTGTAAGCGGTGCCATGATCTAGGTTCCCCCTGTGCCGTTGAAATAGGTGTCATCGTGGGCGCGGTCATCATTGATTGTGTCCACTACCCAGAACCGCATTGCCGTGCGATCATCGGTAGACGCGGGGGTTTGCGCTGCGGCGCTGACAAAGACCCGCACAAGATAGGTTGAATCGGCTGGCACATTCACGACGTCATCACCGCTGGCTTGTCCCTGAACATCAATTTGAAGCGCGGCGTCAGATGTAACCGACAATTCAAACGGCCGCGTTTCACCGTGTTTGTTGCGCAGGCGAATCTCATAGACGTTGCGGATCGTGCCATCAGACAGCACGACATAGGTCGGGTTGCGCACCGCAGCGACGGTCATGTCGATGTCGGGCTGGATGAACAAAGCCACCACCAAACCCATTCCGACAATGGACCACAAGCTTGAATAAATCAGCGTGCGCGGGCGCAGGATATGCTGCCAAACGCGCTTTGTCGGCTGGCCTTTTCGTTCGGCTTCTTCATCATCAAGTGACAGATAATCAATAAGTCCGCGCGGTTTGCCGATCTTGGCCATGATGTCGTCGCACGCGTCAATACACAGCCCGCATGTGATGCATTCCATTTGTTGGCCGTCGCGGATGTCGATGCCGACAGGGCAGACGTTGACGCAGGCCATGCAGTCGATGCAATCGCCTTGCGGGGACTCTTTGGTGATCGCGTCGGAATGTTTGCGCGGCTCACCGCGCCATGAACGATAGCCAATGGTGATCGTGTCTTCGTCCATCATCGCGGCTTGGATGCGCGGCCACGGACAGGCATAGATGCAAATCTGTTCGCGCGCGATCCCGCCAAAGAACACGGTGGAAACGGTCAGCAATGCCATGGTCGTATAGGCCGCCGGATGGGCGGTTCCGTTAATCAGGTTCACCAAAAGCGTCGGCGCATCGGTGAAATAGAACACCCATGCGCCGCCTGTGGCCAATCCGATCACCAGCCAAACGGCGAATTTCGTCAATCGCAATCGGAGTTTGCGCAGATCCCATTTTGCATTCCAAAGACGCACGCGGGCGTTGCGGTCGCCTTCAATCCAGCGTTCTGTGGCGATGAACAGGTCCGTCCAGACGGTTTGTGGACAGGTATAACCACACCAAACGCGGCCCATGGCAGAGGTGAACAAGAACAGGCCAAGGCCCGCCATGATCAACAGTCCGGCAATGAAATAGAATTCATGGGGCCAGATTTCGATCCAGAAAAAGAAAAACCGCCGACTGGCAAGGTCAACCAGAACCGCTTGATCCGGCAGTTCCGCGCCGCGGTCCCAGCGAATCCATGGCGTCAGATAATAGACGCCCAGCGTCAGGATCATGATGCCCCATTTAAGGGAGCGGAATTTACCCTTCACCTTGCGCGGAAAGACAGGCTCACGCTTAGCATAAAGTGGCTTGTGGTCGGTGGACGTCACTGCGCGCTGCCAAGTTGATGAACGTAGGTGGCAACGGCATTTATTTCAGCAAGACTTAGGCCACTCGCACCGCGGAATTCTTCGGACCACGCTGGCATGACGCCAAAGCGGGCATTCTGAATGGTGGTACGGATCGTGTCCGCGTCGCCGCCATATAGCCAGATTGCATCGCTCAGGTTTGGCGCGCCGATCTCTTGCATTCCGGTCCCGGCATCACCGTGACACGACGCACAATTATCTAGGAACAGCGTCGAACCAACCCCTGCCAGATCCGCATCATGGTCTTGACCCGAAATCGAAAGGACGTGTTGAACGATCGCGTCAATCTCGTCATTCATGAGGATTTCGTCGGTGCCAAAAGCGGGCATCAGGGAATAGTGGCTGTCCATTGACTGCTCGTTCCGGATGCCGTGGGTGACGGTGTAAGCAATTTGTTCGATATCGCCGCCCCACAGCCAGTCATCGTCAAGCAGGTTTGGGTAACCACCCGCTTGTACGCCAGCAGCACCACGTCCGTGGCACTGCGAACAGTTCGCCGCAAAAATGGAGCCGCCCGCATTGACGGCAAAGGTGTGCAATTCGTCGTCATCGCGGATCGCCGTCAGGTCTGCCGTCGACAGCCGTGCCAGAATTTCGGCGTTTGATGCATCCACACGGGCAATGTCTTCGGCGACTTCACCGCGTGTCGAATAGCCCAACAGACCTGCCGTCGCGCCATTGATCAGCGGCCAAGCAGGGTAGGCGATTGAATAGCCCACAGCCCAGATTATCGTCAGATAGAAAACCCAGACCCACCAACGTGGCATCGGGTTGTCGAGTTCTTCGATGCCGTCCCAAACGTGACCCGTGGTATCGACGTCGTCTTTTTTGTCTGGCTTATTCATTTTTGACCCTCCGGACCTTTGTCGGTGTCGACGATTGGACCGTCTTCGTGGCGGAATATGACATCTGCGGCGTCAGCATGCAGATCGCGCGATCCGGGGCGGAAGGCCCAAAACCAAACGAACGCAAGAAAGGCAAACAGCGCCAGCAGCGCCCAGCTATCGGCGAGTTCGCGAAGGAATGAATAGGTGTCCATGTGCTGCCCTCCTAGCGGCTTGCGTCGGGTGTGAAGGTCGAAAAGTCGACCAGCGTGCCCAGCATTTGAAGGTATGCGACCAGCGCATCCATTTCGGAAATTCCATCACTGCTATCGAAGTTACGGACCTGTGCGCCGGGGTAGCGTTCTACCAGCGCATCCCAATCGCTGAACGGGTCGGCTTGAGCGATGAAATCTGCCTGCGCGTTCTCGATCATGTCGTCCGTGTAGGGGACGCCGACAATTGCATGGGTTCTGACCAAATCCTCGATGTGATCGGGTTCCATGAAGCGGTTCATCAAGAACGAATAGGGTGGCATAACCGATTCCGGCACAACTGACTGCGGATCACTGAGGTGATCAATGTGCCAAGCATCCGAATAACGCCCGCCAACCCGTGCAAGGTCCGGCCCAGTCCGTTTAGACCCCCACTGATGCGGGTGGTCGTACATGGATTCCGCAGCAAGGCTGTAGTGCCCGTAGCGTTCCACCTCATCGCGCATGGATCGGATCATCTGGCTGTGACACACATAGCAGCCTTCCCGCACGTAAATGTCCCGCCCCGCCAGTTCCAGCGGGGAATACGGGCGCATGCCCTCGACCTCTTCGATTGTGTTTTCAAGATAGAACAGCGGCACGATTTCAACGATCCCGCCAACGGCGACAACCAACAGGCTGCCGACCAAGAGGAGCGACGCGTTCTTTTCGATGACCTTATGGCGATCAAGAATTCCCATAATCAGCCTCCTTATTCAGCGGGAATGGCAGCGGTGGAATGTGCAGCAGGTTGCTGCTTTCCAAAGGCTGTCATCCAAAGGTTGTAACACATGATGATTGCGCCGGTGAGGTAGAGGGCTCCACCCAGTCCGCGTACGACATACATCGGGAACTTGGCCTCGACGGTGTCAGCAAAGCTGTTCACCAAGAAACCCTGTGCGTCGACTTCGCGCCACATCAGGCCTTCCATGATCCCTGTAACCCACATCGAGGACGCGTAAAGAATGATCCCGATTGTCGCGAGCCAGAAGTGGTAGTTCACCAGACGCAGCGAATAAAGCCCCGCACGGTTCCACAGTTTTGGCGTCATGAAATACAGCGCCGCGAACGTGATCATGCCGTTCCAGCCAAGTGCGCCGGAATGCACGTGGCCGATGGTCCAGTCGGTATAGTGGCTCAGCGAATTCACCGCGCGGATCGACATCATCGGACCCTCGAATGTGGACATGCCGTAAAAGCCAAGTGAGATGACCATCATGCGAATGATCGGGTCGGTGCGGATTTTGTCCCATGCACCTGACAGCGTCATCAAACCGTTGATCATGCCACCCCAGCTGGGCATCCATAAAACGATTGAAAACACCATGCCAAGGGTCGTCGCCCAGTCGGGTAACGCGGTGTAGTGCAAGTGGTGCGGACCGGCCCAGATGTACAAGAAAATGAGTGACCAGAAATGCACGATCGACAGTTTGTAACTGAACACTGGCTTACCGGCCTGTTTGGGGACGAAGTAATACATCATGCCCAAGAAACCGGCTGTCAGGAAGAAGCCAACAGCGTTGTGGCCGTACCACCACTGGGTCATCGCATCCTGCACACCTGCAAAAACTTGCACTGATTTCGAGCCGAAGATGCTGACAGGAACTGATAGGTTATTGACGATGTGCAGCATTGCAACGGTCACGATAAAGGCCAGGAAGAACCAGTTCGCGACGTAGATGTGCGGTTCTTTGCGTTTGACGATCGTGCCCATGAATACGACGAGGTACGCAACCCAAACAATGGTCAGCCAGATATCCACGTACCATTCAGGCTCGGCATATTCTTTCGATTGGGTCGATCCCATCAAATACCCCGTTGCAGCGAGTACGATGAACAGGTTGTACCCCCAAAACACGAACCACGCGGTGTTGCCGCCCCACAGACGGGCAGCGCAGGTGCGCTGAACGATGTAAAACGACGTGCAGATCAACGCGTTGCCCCCGAAGGCAAAGATCACCGCAGAGGTGTGGAGCGGACGCAGGCGGCCAAAGTTGCCGTAACCCTGTAGGAATTCAAAATTCAGCGATGGAAACGCCAGTTGGAACGCGATGAACGTGCCGACAAGAAATCCTGTCAGCCCCCAAAACGCAGTTGCAACCACGCCGTACCGGATCACACCGTCCATATAGCCCGTCGGCTCTGGCGGGTTGATGTCATCAGCCGTGCGCACCGACCATACGAACATACCTGCTGATATGATCATGATGATGATAGCGTGAATTTGATAGGCGATGTCGCGCGCCCAACTTGCGGCCACCGCCGCGAGCAGGGTGACAATCCCGAACGCCACTATCTTGAACCAGTTCCACATCGTGGCGTTCCCTTCTTGGAATAGGACGAATGTGTCCTGCAAATATCTATGGAATGGGTTTTTCACAGATCAGCGGAAGGCCGCCTTGATCCATATCAAACAAATGCGCGGTTTTTCTTGACCTCAATCAAGGAAAACCGGTCGACGGATTGGCACACTGAAAAGGTCCGCAACAGGAGTCCTGACCATGAGTTATAAAACCATTGCCATCGTCATCTCTGACGAGGTTGGCGACAAAGAAGCGCTGCAAGCCGCAATCACATTTGCAGACCGTGAGGGTGGCCATCTGGACGTCTATTGTCTTGGCATTGATCCGGTGCGTTACGACATGGCGCCGATGGGGGCATCTCCGGCATTGACGTTGTCAGGCAATGGCGAAGCGCAGGCGCGGGCCAAGACATTGGCCGACTGGGCGCAAGACCGTCTTCGGGGCGCTTTGGCGCCAACGGCGGTTCAGAAACTGGTCGTCACGTCTGCCGGTCTCGATGCGGCCATTGCCCGGGTCGTGCGGTATTCCGATCTGATCATCGTATCACAGCCCTACGGCGAGGGGTCGACGCAGGTGCAGACCATTATTCTTGAGGCAGTTTTGTTTGGCACTGGCGCGCCCGTTATGGTTATTCCGCGCACCGCCGAAGATATCGGATCTTTTGATCGGGTCATGGTCGCATGGGACGAAAGCACCCAAGCACTTGAGGCCGTGCGCAAAGCCTTGCCAGCCCTGAAAAGTGCCACACGAGCCGAGATCGTCATGATCAACCCGCCCTCCCATTCGCCGGAACGATCCGATCCGGGCGGCGTGATTTGCGTGATGTTGGCGCGCCACGGCGTTAAGGCGGACGTATCGATCCTTGCCAAAACGATGCCGCTCGTCGCCGAAGTCATCAACCGTCACGCACAAGATCATGCAATTGATTTGATTGTCATGGGCGCATACGGCCATTCGCGCTTTCGTGAAGCGATGATTGGTGGCGCGACCCGCGACATGCTTGAAACGGCGCGCCTGCCGATCCTGATGGCGCACTAGTCGTGCGAAATCGCGTCGCTGCCAGTCTGCGCCAACAAACGCGCCATATCTGGCACGACCACCTGCCGTTTGCCTTCAAGCAGAATAATACCTTCCCGCTTCAGCGCGGAAATCTGGCGGCTGACCGTTTCCAGCGTCAGTCCCAAATAATCCGACATCGCCTCGCGGGTGAGCGGCAAATCAATCGTCACGGGTGCATTGGTCTTGGGAACATCGTGGGCCTGTTCGCGGTGGGCAATGATGGTCAGCAAACTCGCGATTTTTTCACGCGCAGTTTTGCGACCAAGGATCAACATCCATTCGCGGGCTGCATCCAGTTCATCCATCGTCATTTCCAGCAGGCGTTCACCAATGTGGGGGGTGCGAACCAGCATGTCCTCGAATGGTTTGCGCCTGAAACAGCACAGTGTGACATCGGTGATCGCGCACACGTCATAGGCTGATGTCTTGCGCCAAGGACGGCCGATAAAATCGGACGGCAGCAACAGGCCCAACATTTGCGTGCGCCCGTCCTCAAGCGTTTGCCCCAGCGTTGCAACACCGCGCACAACAGAACCTACAAAGGTCAGATCATCACCTGCCCAGGCTATCGTTTGGCCTGCCTCAAACGTCCGGTAAAATTTCATGTCCTCAAGTAATGCCAACTCATCGGCCTCGCACTTAGAGCAAACGGCGCGGTGGCGGATTGGGCAATCGGCGCATTGGACGTCGAATTTCGATTTGTTGATTGCCAAGATAACATCCCTTTCGGATTGTGGAATTCGCGGCTTACACCATAGGTAGAGTAGAAGGCCAACAAAGTCTCTAGTGTCGCTGCTCGCACGATTGGCGCTTTTTTGCGTGTGAGTGCAAGGGGATGAGCGCTTCTCACGCTTGCGCCTTGCGCGCGCCCGTGCGAGTTCGTGTAAGGATTATGGGGATTTTGGTATGCGCATCGGTTTGATCGTTTTGGTGCTGGGCTATGTGCTCAGCCAATTTTACCGTGCGTTTCTGGCGGTACTGACCCCCGCGCTTGAGGCTGATCTGGGCGCGACTGCCGCCGATCTGTCGTATGCGTCGGGCCTTTGGTTTATCGTCTTTGCCGTCATGCAAATTCCCGTCGGAGAGGCGTTGGACCGCTTCGGGCCGCGGATAACGGCCGTGGTTTTGTTCAGCTTGGGCGGGGCAGGCGGGGCATTGGTTTTCGCGATGGCGCAGACACCAGCCCACATAGCTTGGGCGATGGCGCTGATCGGCATCGGTTGTTCGCCTGTCTTGATGGCAGCCTATTACATCTTTGCGAAAATGTATCCGGCGGTGATGTTTTCGACCCTTGCAGGGGCGACGATCGGCTTCGGCAGCTTGGGAAACCTCGCGAGTTCCGCCCCCATGGCGTGGGCCGTAGAAGCGTTCGGTTGGCGCGAGACCATGGTGGCGCTGGCGGTGTTGACCCTGTTGGTGTCAATCGCGCTTTGGCTCGTTGTGAAAGACCCGCCAAAGACTGCATCGATGGGGCCACGCGGGTCCGTGTTGGATATCCTGAAGATAAAGGCTCTGTGGTTGATTTTTCCGATGATGTTTGTGAACTACGCCCCCGCTGCGGGTCTGCGCGGACTTTGGGTCGGGCCGTACGGTACGGATGTGTTCGGGGCCGATACGTCGATGATTGGCACCATGACGTTGGTTATGGGCCTTGCGATGATCGCGGGAAATTTTGCTTATGGACCGATGGATCGCGTGTTTGGTACCCGCAAATGGGTGGTGTTTGTTGGCAACACTCTAGGTGCGGTAGGCTGTTTTGCCTTGTTTGCTTTGCATGGACTTACGTCAGTTTGGACCGCGACCGCGTTGCTCGCGCTTGTGGGACTTGCGGGGGCTTCGTTTCCTTTGATGATCGCCCACGCCCGTCCGTTCTTTCCTGAACACCTTACGGGGCGCGGTGTGACGTTGATGAACCTGTTTGGAATCGGTGGTGTCGGGATCATGCAAATCGTGACTGGCCGGTTGATGACGTTCTGGCAGGACACCAAAGGTGACAGCGAAGCCTATGCGTCTTTGTTCGGGTTTTATGGCATTGCGATGTGTTGCGGCCTTGCGATCTATGTCTTCAGCACGGACCGCACAGACTAACGCCCCTTTTGTTTAAAGCGCATTGGGTCTAAGAGGCGCGTGTCCCATAGGGGACATGCATTTACAAAGGATCCAATCGCATGGGCTATAGAATCGTCATTGCGGGCGCCACAGGTAACGTGGGCCGCGAAATGCTCAACATTCTGGCAGAACGCCAGTTTCCAGCGGATGAGGTTGTCGCGCTGGCATCCCGCAGATCGCTCGGAACGGAAGTGAGCTTTGGCGACAAGACGTTGAAAACCCAAGACTTGGATACCTTCGATTTTACGGGCTACGACATTGCGTTCTTTGCGGTCGGGTCTGACGCGACGAAGAAATACGCGCCGATTGCGGCCAAGCAGGGCTGTGTCGTCATCGATAACTCCTCGCTGTATCGCTATGATCCAGACGTGCCGTTGGTTGTGCCAGAAGTGAATCCCGAAGCCGTCGATGGCTACGCTAAGAAAAACATCATTGCGAACCCGAACTGTTCGACCGCGCAGATGGTGGTGGCGCTGAAGCCTTTGCATGACCGCGCCAAGATCAAGCGCGTCGTCGTCAGCACATACCAATCCGTGTCCGGTTCGGGCAAAGACGCGATCGACGAACTGTGGGATCAGACCAAATCGATCTACAACCCGACCGACTCCAAGCCACCAAAGGTCTTTACCAAACAGATTGCGTTCAACGTTATCCCGCACATCGACGTCTTCATGGATTCAGGCGACACCAAAGAAGAATGGAAGATGGTCGCGGAAACCAAAAAGATCATCGACAAATCTATCAAGGTCACAGCGACCTGCGTGCGTGTTCCGGTCTTCGTTGGCCATTCGGAATCGATCAATATCGAATTTGAGGATTTCCTCGACGAAGACGAAGCCCGCGATATCCTGCGCGAAGCACCGGGCGTTATGGTCATCGATAAGCGCGAAGACGGTGGCTATGTCACGCCTGTCGAATGCGTCGGTGATTTCGCCACGTTCGTCAGCCGCATCCGTCAGGACAGCACAATCGACAACGGCCTGAACATGTGGGTGGTGTCTGACAATCTGCGCAAAGGTGCGGCACTTAACGCTGTGCAGATCGCGGAAACACTCGGCAACCGCTGTCTCAAAAAAGGCTAGCCTGTCGCGCGACACCTCGAACAAGCAAAAATTTGCAAAGGCCCCGCCGCTTGGTGGGGCCTTTGCAGTTAGAAACGTTCTGCGCGCAGAACTTCAACATCGCTGATTGTGACGACACCGATGTGTTTGTCGACAACCTTGAATGCGGCATCCAGTAAACCGTCCAAGCGCGCAGGCTTGATGATGCAAATGACCTGAACCATTCCGTTTGCGCGCCCGATCTGCCCCTCACGCGACCACGCGCCGGACCGACCTGATCCGCCTAGAACCGGCAAGATTGAATATCCGGTGACACCTGCGGCTTCCATCGCGTCGGTCAGACGACTTTGCATGATCGCCTCAATTGTGATGACAACGCGTTTTGCTTGATGTGTTTTCATGTCAGCCTCCTGTGAGGGTTTGGCTTACCGCAACGTAGAGCGGGATACCGATGGTCAAATTGAACGGGAACGTCACACCGAGCGACAGCGTCAGATAAACAGATGGATTCGCCTCCGGTAGGGCGACACGCATTGCGGCGGGCACGGCGATGTAGCTGGCAGATGCCGACAAGACCATCAGCAAAGCCACCCCACCTGGCGACAACCCGACGATCAGCGCGAACACCAGTCCCAAAACGGCCCCCACAAGTGGCATTGCAATGCCGAACGCCACGGCGCCGAAATTCAACACACCGCGCGATTCACGCAGACCGCGCCCTGCGACCAAGCCCATATCGAGCAGAAACAGGCACAAAACGCCTGTGAAGGGCGCAACAATGAAGTCCGAGATTTTATCAAGACCCTCTTGTCCGGTCACCGCACCGATGAAAAAGGCGCCGACCAGCAAAACGATGGATCCGTTGAGCATAATGTCCCGCATGAGTTCGCCGTCCATCCGGCGGCCCGACCCGCCCCGTGATACCAGCCAAAGCGCAGACAGAATTGCGGGCGCTTCCATGACGGCGGCGGCCGCAACCATGTAGCCTTCTGACGAAATCCCGCGGCCTTCCAGAACGGACGTTGCAGCAACAAACGTCACGATGGAAATCGAACCGTAATGACCCGCCACGGCAGCCGCATCAACGCGGCTTAGGTTGGTCATGACCTTCAGCATCGCAAACGCAATAAGCGGCAAAGCAGCCGACAAGACAAACCCCGCTGCGAGCGTTGCAATTAACGTACCATCCAGTCCGTTGGCGGCCACTGCGGCACCGCCCTTAAAGCCAATTGCGAACAGCAAATAGATCGACATCGCTTTGGCCGCGGCCTCTGGCACGCTCAAATCCGATCGGCCCAATGCGGCGGCAATGCCAAGTACGAAAGACAGGATTACAGGGGAAAGCAGGTTCGTCGCGGCAAGGTCGAAAATTTCGGCCATCAGAAGTCCCATCGTTGAATATACAAAATAAAAAGAAGTACGTCTGCGGAGGTTTCACAACCTAAAGAGATTTAAAGTCTTCAGTTTCAGCGTCATACACTTCAAGCCCGCCGTGCCCGATGTCATTCCAAAGACCGTGTAATGATAATCGGCCACTGTCGACTGCGTCTTTCACATGCGGAAATGTCATCAGATTTTCAAGCGATATCACGACGCTGTCTTTCTCAAGCTGGCGCAAACGCGCTGCATCGTCGCCCTTCGGCAGTTTTTCAAAGCTCGGGCGCAGAATGTCCATCCAGCGTCCGACGTAGCTTGTTTTGGCCTCAAGTTCGGGGGCGTTTCCTGAACACATATCATAGCACCCCTGCACGCCACCGCAGGCCGAATGGCCCAGTACGATCAGGTGTGAAACTTTTAATTCTGTGACCGCATATTCGACAGCTGCAGACGTGCCGTGATGCTTGCCGCCTGATTCTTGTGGGGGAACTAGATTGGCGATGTTGCGGTGAATGAAAAATTCACCCTGATCCGCCCCAAAAATTGATGTGACATGAACGCGACTGTCGCAGCAAGACACGACCATGGCGCGCGGGTGCTGTCCACCTTCCGCCAGTTGCATGTACCAGCCTTTGTTCTGTTCGTAAGTCGTTGCTTTCCAACCATGATATCGGCGTACCAGATAGTCTGGAAGAGGGCGAGCGAGATGCATGACACTGTCCTTTTCGTCGATTTTGCCCTGCATATGGCGAATTTATCCGAAATTCGAGCGATTAATGCAGCGCGGTCGAAACCAAATGGAAACTTTGGCGTCATAGTTTCCTACTTGGGTGAAGTGAGAGTGGGATTAAATGGAACAACAAGAGACTCGACATACGTCTGGCGCGATTGCGCGTCTGGTACCACTGGAAGCGTTTGGGCCAGACGTACATGCCCTATCGCCATACGCACGTGATGATGAAGACTTCCGTCAGGGCGGTGTGATCTGCGATAGCCTAGAAGAACTATCGCGGCATTTGAAATGGTTGGATGACGATTATCAGTCCGGCCAACTCGACCGGCTTGAGGCGCGTGCGCGCAGCATTGTCATGCTGGCAGATCAGCTTGGTTTGCGGCGGGTTGGGCAGGTTGCCGCTGACGTAGTCTATTGCATAGATGGCCCTGATGAGACCGCGTTGGCGGCGACGGCGTCGCGGTTGATGCGGTTGGTGACGCAAGCTTTGGATCATGCAGCGGGGCCAATTACAGCGTTGTGAATCGGGGGCGTAATTTGGGTGTGTGGGCCGTGGCCCTCGCCACGAGCATGGTCTAGGTTGACGCAACAATCAGGCCAGAGGTCCCAATGTCACCCAAATTTGCCCCCCCATCCGCCACTGCAATTGCGCTGGTCACTGTCACGACCAACGATCTTAAGGCGACGCTTGCCAATCTGCCAAACCCGTCGGCAGACTGGTTGCGGGCCACAGGGTTCACCGCAAGCATCGGTGCGATGGCAGCGTTACCGAACGCCGATGGATCCATTCAGGCGGTCTATGTCGGTTTGGGCGCAAAAGGCCAAACGCGCGTCCGCTTTGGCATCGCAGCGGCGGCAGCAGAACTCCCCGCTGGCACCTACGTTTTGGATACAATCCTGACAGGTCCCGCACTAGAAGAAGCGGCGTTGGGTCTATTGCTGAGCCTGTATCAATTCGACCGCTATAAGGCCGCGCCAGCGCAAGATCGGGCGTTCGTTGCGCCCGCGGGAATTGACGCGGTGCGGATCGAAGCCTTGGCCGCTGGTGAATGTTTGACGCGTGATCTGATCAACACCCCAGCGTCTGACATGGGGCCGGATGAACTTGCCGACGCCGCACAGACATTGGCGACGCAGCACGGTGCGACGATGACAATCATACAGGGCGATGACCTGCTGGCGCAGAATTTTCCATTGATCCACACCGTTGGCCGCGCGTCGCCGCGCACACCGCGACTGATTGATATGTCTTGGGGTCATTCTGGCCCGAAACTGACGCTTGTCGGTAAGGGCGTGTGTTTTGACACAGGTGGACTCAACCTCAAACCTGGCGCGTCGATGGGTTTGATGAAAAAGGATATGGGCGGTGCTGCGACCGTGCTGGGCTTGGCCCATATGATCATGGCGCTGAAGGTACCGCTGCAACTGCGCGTGCTGATTCCCGCAGTGGAAAATTCCGTCGACGGGTCGGCGTTCCGCCCGGGCGATGTTCTCAACAGCCGCAAAGGGCTTACCATTGAGATCAACAATACCGACGCCGAAGGGCGGTTGGTTCTGGCAGACGCGCTTGCGCTGGCGGACGAAGGCAAGCCTGACCATATCATTTCAATGGCGACGTTGACGGGCGCTGCACGCGTCGCCGTCGGTCCGGACATCGCGCCGTTCTTCACAACAGACGATGCAATGGCGCGCGCGTTGCCGCAGGCCGCCGCTGAGGTTGCAGACCCTGTCTGGCAGATGCCGTTTCATGACCCCTACGAAGCGATGATTGAACCGCAGATTGCCGACTTGGACAACGCGCCGTCAGGCGGGTTCGCGGGCTCAATCACGGCGGCGCTGTTTCTACGACGGTTTGTAACGGATACGCCCTACACGCATTTCGACATTTACGGCTGGAACCCAACGGCGGCCCCCGCACGACCCAAGGGTGGTGTGGGTATGGGCGCGCGGGCCATTTTGGCAGCCCTGCCTGAGGTCTTGGATTTATGATGGACGCGCGCCTGACCCCTGCCAATGGGCGCGTCGCAGCCAGTCATTTGCGCGGTCAAGTCGACGCCGATGTGTTTGTTGATGGTGAACCGTTCTCGATTGGGCAGGTCGTGGTCGATCTCTGCGCCGCGCCAACAGGCAAACGCGAACGGCAATTGTTGCTTGGCGCTGCTGTGACTGTGTATGAACGCAGCGATGGTTGGGCCTTTGTGCAATGCAAACGCGACGATTATGTAGGTTATGTGCCTGAATCAGCGCTGGTCACACCGAACGCCACGACCCACCGTGTCGCCACGCCAGCGACCCACGCTTACGCGACTGAAAGCTTCAAATCGCGCGACCTTTTGCATCTGCCATTTGGCGCAGAAGTCATGGTCGTGAATGAATTGCACAAGTTCTTTGAAACGCCACACGGCTTTATTCCTAAAAAGCATCTCCGCCCGCTGGAACAACTTTTCGCGGACCCCGCCACCGTTGCGCAGCTTTATTTTGGCGTGCCGTATCTTTGGGGCGGAAATTCCACCCGCGGGGTCGATTGTTCAGGTCTTGTTCAGGCGGCGTATCACGCCTGTGGGCACTTGTGCGCCGGCGATAGTGACCTGCAAGGCCACGGATTAGGGCGTCTTTTGGAAAGCGGTGAAAACCTGCTGCGCGGTGATTTGATTTTCTGGGACGGCCACGTTGCGATGATGGTCGATTCTGATACGATGATCCATGCAAACGCCCATCACATGGCAGTGGTCTATGAAGGTTTGGTGCAGGCGACATTGCGCATCAAAGCGCAGGGCGACGGTGACGTTACAGCCCGCCGACGGGTTCTTTAGTCGCTTCCGTCAATCTATGGCGCGGATCAATTTACGTTCCAACACCCGCAACACTTGGCGCAGATCGTTGCCGCGCTTAAGGATCCGCCCCTCCATCCCGATCACAGTGTATTGCCCTTGTTTCATCCGAAGGTTCGGGCGTTTCTCGATGCGATACATCGGGTGTTCAGCCGTGCGTCGAAAGACCGAAAAAACCGCAACCTCTTTGAGGTGCGAAATCCCATAGTCGCGCCATTCACCCGCTGCCACGAACCGCCCATATAAAGACAGGATCGCGTTAAGTTCGGTGCGATGAAATGCGATTTGCGTCGGCGCTGAGTTGGGAAATGGTGTCGGTGCGTTCATGACACTAGATTTGCCGCAACGCAGCACCAAATCAACCCCGCCTGCTTCATAAATGGTGTCATTGCCGCCAATTATCCCCGCTCCGGTTCTAATTGCGGCATATTCCGGCAGCATGATATCTTCATAGAAAGCCCTCAGGAGGCGCGTTTGTCAGCCCCACCCAGTGCATGTCTTCGGAGTGACTTCGTAATCCTCAAGAACAGGAAATTGATCTGATCCGATTGTCAGAACTGATATTAAAGTTGATCCGTTCCGGGCGAAAATCCATTGTGACCGCTTGATTTGGCCGGATCACTCTAACCTGTCCGAGCAACAAAACACGTTCTAGCGCGGTCGCGTCTTCGCCGATAAGGGACGCGTATCGGTTGGCGTTACAGGTATCGTCAGCCGCATCTGGCAGGCCTGCACCCATTGGCGTTGGCGTATTCGGGCCGACAGCGATGTCGCACGCGGTGAGCAACAAAATCATTGCGATGACTGATAAATTCTTCATAGGCACTTATTCAATCTTTCGCTGTTTGGGTCGCATACCGTGCAAGGAATGTGTCAACGGCGCCGACCACGATCCGCTTTTTCTGAGTATCATCAAATGACGTGTCCATGCTGAATATGAGGCGCGGAAACAGGTCAGCTTTGCAAAGTTCACTAAACTGATCGGCGGCCAATGGCAGATCGTCGATCTCCAGTTCGTTGCGTGAAATGCCAACTTTCATGAATGCAATCAACCGATCCCGCACCAGTGCTGGGCCGCTCTCGTAAAACTCTCGTCCCAATTCGGGAAACCGATCACTTTCGGCAACACACAGCCGGAAAACCCTTTGGCCGAAATTTGACGTGAAGAAATTAACCATCTGCCACGCGGCTTCCGTCAAAACTGTGCCAACAGGAAGGGACATATCAATGGTTTCAACGGCGGCTTCCGCTTGGCGGATACATTCGGATTTAGCGACTTCCATGAACAAAAAACGCTTGTCCGGAAAGTAGCTATAGAGCGTGGCTTTGGACACGCCAGCTGCGCGGGCAATGTCGTCAACGCTTGCCCCCTCAAAACCATCTGACATGAAAATTTCGCGCGCGCCGTCAAGAACTTGGTCGAACTTGCGCCCGCGCTTCACCTTTGGTGGTCCGTCAGCCATGAATGGTCTCCCTGCCCAATCCTATAAACTGAACCGTTTAGATCGGGCAAGGAGGGGCTGGGTTTATTCCTGAACGATGCACAGGCCAGATGTCGCGTCTGGTGACATACAGTCTTTTGAGACTGTGACGTCTGCAGCGGGCGGGAACGATAAGTTTGGAAGCGAAAATGAGATGCCGCCGGCCGTTGCGGATGTGGCGAGCATGAGGGTTGTTGCGGTGACAAGTGCGATGCGTTTCATAGTGCGTTCCTTTCAAAGTGAACTTGATTTCCAGATATCTAAACCGATCAGTTTAGTTGCGCAAGCATTAAGTGAACTGATCGGTTCATTTAATGGACTTGATGCTGCCCCAAAGAGGCGTACATTAGAACTATTCTAATAGTGAGGCGCGACATGATCCCCGGAGTTTCCAGCAGAAAGCGGTTCTCGGACCTTGCAGAGCAAGAGGTCCTCGCGCTCGCAATTTCGTCAGAAGAAGATGACGCACAAATTTACCGCAGCTACGCGCAACGCCTGCGCGAGGATTTCCCCGCCTCAGCTGCAATATTTGATGGCATGGCCGTTGAAGAAGACGAACATCGTCGTCGCCTCATAAATCTGCACCAGTCCCGTTTTGGTGACACAATCCCGCTGATCCGCCGCGAACATGTCGCTGGGTTTTACGCGCGCCGCCCTGTCTGGCTTGTCGAAAACCTCGGCCTTGATCGCATTCGCGATGAGGCCCGCCAAATGGAACGCGACGCACAACGCTTCTACGAAACGGCTGCCAAGACAACGACCGACGCGGCAACCCGCAAACTGCTGGGCGACCTTGCCGCAGCAGAGGCCGGCCATTCCGAACGGGCAGGTGAACTGATTGACGAAAAAGTAAGCCCGGATGCCGACACAGAAGAAAAGGACGCAGCGCACCGCCAGTTTGTTCTGACGTGGGTGCAGCCTGGATTGGCAGGGCTGATGGACGGCTCTGTCTCTACCCTTGCGCCGATATTTGCTGTGGCCTTCGCGACGCAAAACACGTGGACAACATTTCTTGTCGGACTTGCCGCCAGCATAGGCGCGGGTATTTCCATGGGCTTTACCGAAGCCGCCAGCGACGACGGGCAAATTTCAGGTCGTGGCGCGCCGTGGAAACGCGGGGTTGCGTCGGGTGTGATGACAACGCTCGGCGGTCTTGGTCATGCGATGCCGTATCTCATCACCGATTTCTGGACCGCAACAATCATCGCAATCATCGTGGTTTTCATCGAACTTTGGGCAATTGCATGGATCCAAAACCGTTACATGCAAACGCCATTCTTTCGCGCGGCCTTTCAGGTTGTCCTTGGCGGGGCACTGGTTCTTGCGGCGGGCATTCTCATCGGCAGCGGGTAGTGCTTTTGCCCGCTCCAATGTAGTGCTAACGCTGTAATATGTTAGATATTTTCCTCCAGACCTTGCCGTTTTTTGCACTGATTGGCCTCGGCTACGGCGCAGGGCGATCTGGCTTTTTCACGCCTGAGGCAACAGCCTACCTGACGAAATTCGTCTTCTACTTCGCGCTGTCGGCCATGTTGTTCAGGTTTTCGGCGAACCTGTCCTTGGGTGAAATTTTCGACTGGCCTTTTGTGCTCGCCTACCTTTGGGGCACGATGTTCGTCTACCTCATCGCGACGGGCGTGGCACTGCTGCGCAAACGTGGCGTCGAAGAAGCCGCGATCGAAGCCCAATGCGCTGTTATCGGCAACGTCGGTTTCCTTGGAATACCGATGTTGGTGCTGCTTTTGGGCGAACAGGCCATCGGGCCTGTTATGTTGGTCCTCGCGGTAGATCTTATCGTGTTTGGCTCGCTTATCGTCATTCTTATTACCGGATCGCGTGACGGTCGGATGTCGCCGGGCGTGTTGCGAACCGTCGGCATTGGTTTGTTGAAAAACCCGATGATCGTATCCATTTCCCTCGGCCTTATCGTGTCATCGATTGGCCTGCCAATCCCGAAGCCAGCGAATGAATTCCTGTCCCTTCTCGGGGCAGCGGCTACGCCCGGCGCGTTGTTTGCAA
>JAGGNB010000167.1 GCA_017886375.1 Octadecabacter sp. | reverse complement strand
GCAGGATTGTTTTAGACATCGTGCGATGATGTCAAAATGAATTGACTCGAACCTATGAAAGCAAGGTCATTATTTCTGACTTATTTAACATAATGTTGATTATACGATAAAGAACAAAACATGAACATTGGCTTTTGATCCCTACCCAAATCTACTTATTGCTGTCGATCCAGCGGGACATCATCGATCGATCTTTAAAACACTCATGTGGAACTTCACTGCGTTTGTAGCGAGCGATCGTTTCCGCAAAGGCGACTTGTTTGGACGACGGATAGTTCTCAAACCTGTTTGAGCTTGGTTTTTCCCGATTTGCATCGATCCAACTCGACAACACATGGCGATCTTGTTGCGTTTCCCATGGCAACACCTGGCCGGTCCTTTGGGAGATCTGCCGTGCGAAATTCAACTGTTTCTCGGTCACAGGCAAACTATGATAATCGTTCGTCTGAATTTTCTGAATACCACTGCCGGCTTCGAGCGATGATGATTGTAGCATTTATCCCTCCATCTCTAATCGACTCTCTGTATAGAACATAATAAGAACGGAATCAATATGTATGGCTTTGCCTGCCAAGCTTTACTACATATTGATATTATCTAGACCAATTCGCTAAGCTGGGATGCCCATTTTGGGCCCGAGAACGACGAGAGAGTAGGTTTCTTAGGCCCCCAAATCCATCAGACGCAAAGTCCCGTGGTAGTCTTTGCGGGAATGTTGAACCGCCTTGTCGCCAAAATAGTCTTCTTTTTGCTATCTGTACTGCGGCTACTGCCAACCTCTTTCCTTCACTTCGCGCGGATGCGAAACAGGTCATATGTCCAAGAAAACACTGAACCATGCAAACCTCAGCGCCCTTGGGCCAGATCGTCTCGCTGACTTGTTGCTGGAGGTCAGCACCGGCAGTGCGGATATCAAGCGGCGGCTGCGTCTAGAGTTGAGCCACGATCTTGGTCCCGCAGAGTTGGGCCGCGATGTGCGCAAACGGCTCGTCGCCTTGCGTCGATCGACAAGCTTTGTTGGGTGGCGCAAACGCAAAACCCTCATCAAAGATTTGCAGACCCAGGTTGATATGATCACCGGCAAGGTTGGCCCCACTGATCCGACCCTGGCATTCGATCTTCTATGGCAGTTTATGGAACTTGCACCATCTGTATATGAGCGCACGGACGACAGTCGTGGCGATGTCGGCGATGTGTTTCGTGAGGCAGTCCTTGCCTTTGAAGGCATCGCCGAGCGTGCATTGCTTGACACCACAACTCTTGCCAGTCGAGTCTGGGATGCCGTTTCTGACAACGGCTATGGCGAATTCGACGGGATCATCGGGTTGGTCGCACCTGCACTCGGCGAGGCGGGATTTATCTACCTCAAATCATTGGTCTCGACCTATGCCGATACGCCGCTAGATGTCGTGGATGACGACCATGAAGCAATCCACTTTTTACGCGAGTTGCGCAGCAGCAATAGTAGTTACCGCGCCGATCAGAAGGCGGCGCGCATTAAGATGATCCTGCAAGACATCGCCATAGCCGAAGGCGACACCGGTGCCTATATCGAGCAGTATTCCCAAGAAGATTTGACCCGTCCCGGCATCGCGGCCGAAGTTGCACAACTCATGCTGGCCGAGGGTAAATCGCTAGAGGCGCTTGGGTTGCTTGAAGCGGCTGATCTGGAAGGTCAGGCCTATCGGCAAGAGGCATGGGACGACGCGTTTATCGCCTGCCTGATCGCACTTGATCGGTTGGATGACGCCCAAGCTCATCGCTGGAAACGGTTTTGCGAGACACTGAATGGAACCTATCTGCGTCCTTACCTGAAAGCCCTGTCGGACTTTGAGGATATCGAGGCCGAGGATCGTGCCCGCTCTCGTGCGTTGGAATTCCCAGATGCGACCGCTGCTTTGCGTTTTCTGTTGGAATGGCCAGACCATGCAAGTGCCGCGGCATTGATCCTGAACCGCATCGACGAACTAGATGGCAATCACTACGAGATCCTCACCCCTGCCGCCGAAACCTTACGTGACCGCCACCCGTTGGCGTCGGTTCTTCTATGGCGGGCCATGATTAATCACGCGTTAGATGAAGGCCGCGCGACACGTTATGGCCACGCGGCGGACCATCTGATTGATTGCGGGCTGGCAGATGCCCAGATTGAAGATTACGGGCAATTCTCAACGCACAAGAGCTACCTACAAGCGTTAGAAACCCGCCATGACCGAAAGACGTCATTCTGGAGCAAAATGTCGTCTGCCCGATAGGATCTGCAATTCCAGTCATTCGCTGCGCAGCGCATGAACTCACACAATGCGGAAAAAGCTACCTTCTGTGGAATATAATCGAATGTCGGTTATTGAGATGGCCTCACAAAACGGCGGGTTCTTGAGAAACATTTATCTGAGAATTTAAGCTCAGGCTTTCGTCACAGAAATGATTTAATCAGACACTAAAGATCACACTCAGAATTACACCTAGGATGACAGGATGCGTTACGCCCCACCCATCACGCTGCGCTTTGTTTTTCACGGGTTTAGAGCCGTCAGCGTGTCGTTGCTGTTGATGGTAACTGCGTGGATTGCCCTTGTGCCAGCCAGTGCTGTTGAAAGACGCGCGCTTGGTGCACAAATCGGGGTCGAGCGGCCCGAGGGTCTGGTGACGATGCGCATGGCACGAGCCATGGTACATTTCGCGCCAGAACGGGCGGCACGTATGCTAAGCCGCACCAGCAACGGCGAAGTATCTGTCGAGCTAGCGGGGCAGATCCTGCGAACCTTGGCCGATGGCACGCTCGCTCCGATAGAGCAAATAACCGCACCGGAAAGCCACTCATCCACATCGCCTCGGCAAGTTGGCGATGCCAAGTTTATTCGAGTTGACTAGGGCTCAATGCTATCATCAACTCTGTTTGGTACCGTTCTCCGCTTTGCAGCATCGGGGTTTCTGCCCGACATTGCATCGACACTCACGGCCCAAACCGGACCTTCGATCAATCCGCAGCGAACGGCAGTACAGAGCCAAAGTGTCACATGCTGCAACCAGAACAAACGACCGATTCGGGCGGTAAGCCGACCTTCGCTGTAGGATCGGCGTTGCTTGCACGGCGCGAATTAAAGCGGACTTTCGCCGCAGCTTATTGTGCGCCGCCGTCCTGTGCGCGTTCAACCATGTGCAACGCCAATAGCGTAGCTGGGGGCCCAACAATTTCAAAGAAAACTGTGGTTGTAATGGTCAGCGTCATTATGGTTGCCCCCCATTCGGGAAACGTTTCTGCGGCGACCAGTGCCATGCCAACTGCTACACCTGCCTGCGGAAGAAGAGCTGTGCCGTAAATATGCCTATGCGCGACAGGCACGCGGCCGAACCGCGCACCTATCTCACAACTCACTATTCGCGCCGCGATCCGAAGTCCGGCATAGGCCAGACTGATCCATCCAAGTGCCCAAAGCGCGTGCAATTCGAGTGATGCCCCCGCAAGCAAGAAGAAGAGCAACATGAAAGGCCATTCAATATGCTCGATCTCGTTGAAAGCGCGGTCGTGATGGCGGGCAAAGTTTGCAATATAAGCGCCTGCCGTCATGCCCGCCACGAGGTATGAGACGTCGAGCCATATCGCAAGCCCTGCAGTCAACAGGACGACACCAATAGCCTCTGTTTGGAGCGGTTCACCGGGGGTCAAGCGACCAGTCAGGAAAGCGGACGGGATGCCGACACACAGACCAAGCAGAATTGCGCCCCCGATATCGCGCCCCGCGCCCAGTATCGGTGCCGCCCAGCCACCGGACTGATCCACAAGCGCAAGACAGATGCTGAACATCAGTAGACCCCAAACATCGTCAATCGCGACAATGCCCTTGAGTGTCGCGGTGAAGCCGTTGCGCATGCCAGACTGGCGGATGACCTCTGAGATCGCAGCAGGGTCCGTTGCCGTCGCAATCGCCCCAAGCAATAGCGCGAGGCGGGGATCAAGGCCAAATGCCGTGAGGCCAGCCCAGATGGCTAAAGTTGTCCCGATCACGACACTCAGCGAGATCGAAAAGATCGCCCGCCCATTGCTGGTCAAGTTCTCGCGCGTCAACTCGCCACCAAGCAGAAAGGCGACCATCGTCAAAGCCACGACAGAAACCGGCTCGAACAGGTCTGTGGCGGATTGTGGCAGAATGTTCAGACCGGCCTGCCCCACAAGAACGCCAAGGAGCAAGAGCATCGTGACGCGCGGCAAACGTGTGAGATGACCAATCTTGTCAGCCAGCAACCCACCTAGAAACAGCACGCCAAGCGTGATGAGCAGCAGCGCCTGTTCCATCCGGTGTCATCCTTTTTTGTGGAGTGCCCCGGTTTGCCGGAGCATTCGACGTTTAACGCGTTATCTCAACAGGTTAAGCTCATCCATATCGAACCCAAGCGGGCCACTCAGATCCTCGATTGAGTCATAGAGCAGCTCAAGCGCGTAGTGAGGATTATGTGCGTAGCTTCCAGGATCAGCGGTGACCAGTTTCCAGTTATAGGCAGCGCGCAGGCTACGAGGCGTCCACACATTATAGGCGACGGGCTGCCCATCGGTTTGGTCGATGACCGCGTCACCGTTCGCGTCCAGGAAGAAGTACGGATAACGGGTTCCGTCATAAACCATAGGTGCAGCAGCCACATCGCGTGCGTAGGACTTGATCGTGTCCAACAACAAATCAGCGTTGGCTTGAATATCGGCGCGGATACCGACTGACGTATCACCGGTGCCGGAATAGCTTTGCCGCGAAATACGGATATCCTGCGGAGTATTGGCTTGGTGGCATGTCAGACACGGCTCGAACTCGACCTCAAGGGTGTGAGGTTCGTGACACGAATTGCAGGTTGAAACCGGACGGGCGTGAAAGAACCGGCCTGAATAATCGCGTCCCTCGTAGTGATAGCCAGCACCGCCATATCCACCGAGCCACGTGGCCGCTGCGGTTGCATAGTGTGGGTTGACGAAACGCAATTCGGCGTTTGGTGCATCGATGTCCATGCCAGAAATGGCCGTCTCGACATTGACGCCCGCGGTGCGACCTTGGTGACAGGTCATGCAAGCGGCCTCGACGCCCTGAACAGGATGCATCAGACCACTGGGAAATTGCACCTCCGAAATTTCCGCTAGTCCGGAGTTATGGCAGGTGCCACAATCCACGACCCCGCCCACGTCAATTGGGCCTTCCACGACACCGGGCTCACTTCCGTCAAGTCCGTGGAACGCACGGAACCCTTCACCCGAGTGACACGACGCGCACGCGGGCCG
>JAGGNB010000199.1 GCA_017886375.1 Octadecabacter sp. | reverse complement strand
GGCCGGGACTTTCATCAATCCAGATCAGCCCAAGAACCGTCGCCATTCGACCTATAATTTGAAAACGTCAGGATTTATGGGCGCAGACCAACCTGTATCAGTGTGGATCGAAGACGGCGGTGCTATAATGTAAACAGCTCGTCCAGTCTCGGCGGGCTGTTCCTAAGCCGAGTGGTCGAGAAACACGCGGGAACCTCCCCCAACTGGTATTCCCAGCCCGCCTGTTTCTTGATTCTCGGTGTCGTCGCAAGACACAGCCTGTTTCGCTAGTCGGCGCCCATTGAAGGCACAGCAAACAGATCGCCACTCACTTCAACAACGGTCCGACCTGATCCAGATAGGTCAATTCAAATTCTGCAAATTCAACCAGTCGATCATAATCGTCGAACGTGACGACGCCGTCGCGAAACGTTATCAATCCCTGTTCGCGAAGGTGTCGCAACACCCTGTTTACATGAACAGAACTCAGCCCCAACGCGTCAGCAAGAAGGTACTGACTAAGCGGGCAGTCATAACCCGCTTTGCTCCCCAAACCGACGATGGAAAGCCGCGCCCCAAGTTCAAGCAGAAAATGCGCCACGCGTTCACTGGCACCGCGCCGTCCGATCCCGACCAAATGCTCTACCACCATCGCCTCGTCGCGCGACGCGGCCCAAAGAACGGCCGTCGCCAGCCGCGGCGTGTTCGAAAACACCTCAAAAAGATCGGACACGTACACTTCTGTGACCTCAATATCAGTGACGGGTTCGATGCTGTGATCGGACGTGTGCAAAACGACGCTGCGCAATCCCAAAAAGTCCCCTGGTATCTGAAAATCAACAATCTGACGTTCGCCATCGGGAAGAATTTTGTATGAACAGGCCCAGCCGGAAACAAGGATATAGGCCGATTGATCCGACTGCCCCTGATGCACCAGATCGCTCCCAGCGACAAACGTGCGACGTCGTTTGTGCAGCCCCTCAAGAACGCACAACTCAGCCTCAGTCAGTGCAACAAATGCACCCAACTTTCGGGCTAATGGCTTGGTTTCGATGATGGGCCCCTTCGCAGAAAAATATCAATTTGTCTTAAAACGCTTTCGACTGATTTCAATCAGCCCAAAGGTACGAGTTCTTTGCGAGCCTGCATGTAGCGCTGCGCAGATACACTGCGCCAACGGCAATAACCCCGAAAGGCACTACAATATGGCAGATCATAGCACAATTTCTGGCAGGGCCGCGCTATCAATCTGCGAGGCCCTACTTCTTGCACTGAACGACGCCAAAATCTTGCCCGAAAGCGAGATCATGGGCGTTCTCAAGGACGCAGCCACCACACATGAGTTAGCAGGCGGATCTGACGCTGAAATCGAAAGTCACAAGGCTGTTTCGGCCTTGATCAACAAGATCATAGACGGAGGAAATTCTGTCCGTCGGACATGAAAATGTCTCGGGGCATATCCGGGGAAGCGACACGCGCTTTCCTTCGTGCCCTCCCAGATCCGGACGGTTGATCGCCCAGTCCAGACCCTGCGTGATCCCGACACCATCATGCTGCGACGCGATATAGATCAATGCTGGGGCACGGCGACCCCGTTTGCGATCAGGTAAGTGCAAGGCGATCGCATCCGAGCGGTCTCAACCCGCAAAGCAAAGAGGAATTTCAAAATGACACTCAACGGAAAAGTGGCGCTCGTGACAGGTGCCGGTCAAGGTATCGGACGCGGTATCGCATTGCGTTTGGCGGCAGACGGTGCCGATATCGCTATTGTCGACATCAATGCAGATAAAATGACCGACGTCGCCGACGAGATCAAAGAACTGGGCCGCAAGGTCACCACGTTCAAGGCTGACGTCAGCAGCCGAGCAGAGGTTTACGGCGCTGTTGATCATGCAGAAAAGACGCTCGGCGGCTTGGACATCATGGTCAACAATGCCGGCATCGCGCAGGTTGATCCGATCGCGGATGTCACAGAGGAAGACGTGGACCTTATTCTCAAAATCAATATTCAAGGTGTCCTGTGGGGCATTCAGGCTGCAGCCGCCAAATTCAAGTCCCTCGACCACGGCGGTAAAATCATCAATGCGTCATCCATCGCTGGGCACGATGGGTTTGAGATGCTTGGCGTCTATTCGGCGACGAAATTCGCCGTTCGCGCGCTGACACAGGCCGCAGCGAAGGAATACGCCAGCGCAGGCATCACCGTGAACGCATACTGCCCGGGCATCGTGGGAACGGATATGTGGGTAGAAATCGACAAACGGTTTTCAGAACTGACCGGTGCGCCCATCGGCGAGACCTACGATAAATATGTGGGCGGCATTGCACTGGGGCGCGCGCAAACGCCAGACGATGTCGCCTCACTGGTCGCATACCTCGCGGGGCCGGATTCCGATTACATCACCGGACAGGCGATCATTTCCGACGGTGGGATCGTCTATCGCTGATTTCGTTTATCAATGGATCTGGCACGCGATCACCTGCCAATTCGCGCTCCGCGCGGTGCTGTCGCGACGTCGCTGAATTGCGCCGTTAGGTCCGGCACTGATCTAGGTCAGCTTGGGCGGGTCATGCATCCGATAGGGTCAGGTTGTCGCTCTGTATGAAAGGACACAATATGTTTAGGAAGATCGTTGTTGGAATTGATGGCTCAAAGGCCTCCGAAGACGCGCTGCGTTTGGCGTGTGATATTGCACAGAAATACGATTCCGAATTGCATCTTGTTCATACGCCGCAACCGCAGACCGTCGCGTTCGCGATGGGTGCTGTCGCGGGTTACCATACAGCCACAACCATGCCGGCGCCCAGCGAAGTGCAGGACGCAGCTGATAAAATCATCAATGCGGGTAAAAAGATCGCCACAGAGTTGGGCCAGACGATCACGCAAACTCACACGCCCCACGGAGATCCCGCAGAGGAGCTTGTCGCCTGTGCAGAAAATTGCGCTGCTGACTTGATCGTTATGGGCCGCCGTGGTTTGGGGCAAGTCGGGGCCCTTATTCAAGGGAGCACATCCCTAAAGGTTAACCATCTGGCAAAATGCGCCTGTCTGTCGGTTGTATGATGATCAGAGTCTGACCCTCGGTTAGGCAAAACCACGATCCCGCAGATACGGTCCTTTCTGGGCCTATCAGACCTCAAAAAAGCAATGCCGCGACTGCGGCGTTGGCGGGCTTTTGCGGGTGCAGCCTTCGATGGCATGTGCCCGAAAAAATACGATAAACTAAGGAGAGACGCGATATGAAAAGTGTTATTATTGGTGCCGCATTCGCAGCACTCGCAGCCCCCACGGCCGCCTTGGCGCAGGATCAATGTGGCGAAGTCACAATCACCCAGATGAACTGGGATTCAGCCGCCATTGTGACGGCCGTCTCAAAATTCTTGATGGAACAGGGGTATGGCTGCGACGTGACGGCGGTGCCGTCCGATACCACGCCAGCGATGACATCCCTGTCTGAAAACAACGAACCCGACATTGTGACCGAACTTTGGATCAACTCTGCCGGTGATGCATACACAAAGCTGCGCGAAGACGGCATGATCGAAGAGTTGGGCAGCGTGCTTGACCCCGGCGGTGTCGAGGGCTGGTGGTTGCCGACTTATCTAGTCGAGGCGCATCCGGAACTTGCGACGATCGACGGCATTATGGCCAACCCCGAACTGGTTGGCGGCATGTTCAACAACTGCCCAGACGGTTGGGGCTGCCGCATCGTCAACGACAACCTGATCCGCGCGCTCGACCTTGAGGATAGCGGGATCGAGGTCTTCAATCACGGGTCCGGCGAAACGCTGGCGACGTCAATGGCCGCGGCCTACCAAAGCGAAGAACCTTGGTTCGGCTACTATTGGGGTCCAACGACGCCGCTTGGCATGTTCGACATGACAAGCATTGATCTTGGCGAATACGACGAAGCCGTTCACGCGGCCAACCAGAACGCCAACGCGCCAGATCCGGGCGTATCAGCATTTCCGGCAGCACCCGTGCTGACGATCGTGACCAAGGACTTCATGGAAACCCATCCCGACGTCGCAGAATTGATGGGCAATGTGACCTTCCAGACGGACACAATGAGCCAACTTCTGGCCTGGAAAGAAGACAACAACGCCTCCAACGAGGAAGCGGCTGTATATTTCCTGACCAACAATCCTGACGAATGGAGCGGCTGGATCAACGATGCCGCACGCGAAAAGCTGGCCGCGCTGCTGCAATAAACACGATCAGGGCGGTGCTTTTGGCGCCGCCCTTTGATTGCTGCAAACGCCCGCCAAGGGCGTGCCATCTACCAAGGCAAACTAACAGACGGGTCCGGGTCGAAAGATCCGGCCCTGTCATTGAATTAGAGAATTAGAAAAAAGGGCCGCACTATTGTGCCCGGATGAGGGACACATGGCGACTTACGATTTCATTTTCGACTGGCTGGGATTGCGCAATTGGTGCGGCACCAGCGGTGAAGACGGCGGCGGCATGACGTCTATGGCGCAGCTTCTGGCGGAAACTTCGGGCGACGACATTGTCGTGACGGGCTGGGAAACTCCATTCCCATCCATGGACGCCCTCCATGAGGCCTGCCCATCATTTCCACAATCGCGCGAACTGACGAGCGGGTTAGAGGAAGGGTTTCTGGCCATCAAAGACGGCCTAAAAGTGGTCGTTGACCCGCTGACCCAACCGCTAAGCTGGGCGCTGAACGAAGCATTGTGGGTGATGCAGGCCGTGCCATGGTTCATCATGATCCCGCTGCTGATGCTGGTTGCGTGGGTGGTAAGTCGCCAGTTGCAACTGGTCGCACTGGTTGCGGTCTGTTTCGGCTTCCTCGGCTTTGTCGATTATTACTCCTACACCATGCAGACGCTCGCGATCATCTTTGTGTGCGCGCTGACCTGTGTTCTGTTGGGCATCCCCATCGGAATCGCCATGTCGCGCAGCGACCGCGTGCAGCGCATCATGATCCCCATTCTGGACATGCTTCAGACGCTACCACCGTTCGTCTATCTGATCCCGTTGATCTTCTTGTTTTCGGTAACCGAACCGAAACTCTACGGTATCGCGATCATCCTTTATGCCATCGTGCCAGTAGTGCGCCTGACCGATCTGGGTATCAGACTTGTGGATCCTGACGTGACCGAAGCCGCAGACGCCTTTGGCATGACCAAACGGCAAAAGCTACTCAACGTGCAAATCCCGCTCGCGCTGCCCAACATCATGGCAGGCGTGAACCAAACCATCATGATGAGCCTTGCGATGGTCGTGATTGCATCGCTGGTGTCGGCCCCCGGTTTGGGTGTGTTGGTGTTGCGCGGCATCCGCTCACTAGAGCTTGGCGTCGGTTTGCTGTCCGGTCTGGGTATCGTCCTTCTCGCAGTCATTCTCGACCGCGTGACCAA
>JAGGNB010000186.1 GCA_017886375.1 Octadecabacter sp. | reverse complement strand
CCGACGGCCTTACCAACCGCCTCCGCGTCGCCTGTTACATCCAGAATATCGTCGGCAATCTGAAATGCACGGCCCAGCGCACGTCCGTACTGGCGCATTGGCATTTCGTCCGCGCCAGCAATTCGTGGCCCTGCCGCACAGGCCCATTCAATCAACGCGCCAGTCTTTTTGGCCTGTAAACTTTCAATCTCACCCAGCGTCAGCGCCGCAGCCGCCGACTCCGCTGCGATATCCGCGGCTTGCCCGCCAACCATTCCGCGCTCACCAGCATCAACAGCCAACATATGCGCCAGAACGACCTTCGCCTCTGGCGCGATATCTGCCAGCATAATCAATTCAAACGCCAAGGCCTGCAACGCATCACCGGTCAGCACCGCCGTCGCCTCGTCCCACTTGCGGTGCACCGTTGGCTTGCCACGTCGCAGATCGTCGTCATCCATACAGGGCAAATCATCATGGATCAGGGAATAGGCGTGCATCGCCTCGATTGCGCCAGCAATCGGTGCCGCGATCCGCTCCTGAACGCCGTGTAAACGCGCGCCCTCAAGAACCAGAAACCCGCGCAACGATTTTCCGCCACGCACTGCATACATCATCGCTTCGGGGATAGGTGTTTTCACTGGCCGCACGGCTGCCGCGATTGCTGTCTCAACAACCTCTGCGGCATGCTTCAACGCATCTTTCAATGCATCAGCCATCCAAAGGTTCCGTACCCGTCGGTTGCCCGTCACCATCCAAAGTCAGCTTTGCGACCTTTTCTTCGGCCTCTTTCAGCTTCGCCTCACAGCGTTTCTTCAAGGCTGCCCCGCGTTCATACAGCGCAATAGAATCGTCGAGAGGAACCTCACCACGCTCTAATTTGCCGACGACCTGTTCCAGCTCGCGCAGCGCGTCCTCGAAACTCATGCTCTTTACGTCTGCACTCATCGCGCGCGCTCCTTTAATACGTCTACATGCGCCCGCGCCGAACGGCCCAAGGCTTCAAGATCATAACCGCCCTCAAGCGCGGATACCACACGGCCTGAACAATGCTTGTCTGCCAAATCACATAGCTTGCCGGTGATCCACGCGAAATCATCTTCATGAAGCATCATCCCCGCCAATGGATCATCCGCATGTGCGTCAAATCCTGCCGATATCAACAAAAGTTCCGGCTTGAATGCATCAACGCGCGGAAACACCTCGCGCTCCCACGCGGCCCTGAATTTGGCCGATCCACAGCCGTCCGGCAAAGGCACATTCACAACATTACCAACGCCAGTTTCATGCGCCGCCCCTGTGCCGGGGAACAATGGCATCTGATGGCTTGAACAAAACAAAATCCGCGCATCTTCTTCAACCAGATCCTGCGTGCCATTGCCGTGGTGCACATCAAAATCCAATATCGCGACACGCTTTAGACCGTGGAATTCAAGCGCATGCTTGGCCGCAACTGCAACAGAGCCAAAGAAACAGAACCCCATCGCCGTCTCGCGCTCTGCGTGATGCCCAGGTGGGCGCACTGCGGCAAACGCATTGCCGGCTTCGCCCGCCATCACCAGATCGACAGCCTTAACAACACCACCCGCTGCGCGATACGCTGCCTCCAAAGTGCCAATAGACATGTGCGTGTCAGCATCCAAAGACCGCCACCCCTCGGACGGGGCCGCTGCTTTGATCGTATCAACATGCCCCTTGGGATGCGCGCGCATTAAATCGTCATCCGCAGCCAATGGCGCGTCAACGCGCAGCAAATCCATACCACCCAACGCGCCCAAAACCGCATCCAACCGCGCCACTTGCTCGGGATGTCCTTGCGGCGTTACGTGATCGTAACACGCCTTATGCGTAATCAATGCAGTTACCATCTCGGCCCCCTTGTCATTGCCTTTGTCTCATAAATATCCCCGCCGGAGGCATACTTTTCTTAGTCAGGCGCCAACATATATCCCGCGCCCCGCACCGTCTGCAGATAGCGCGGCTGTTTAGGGTCCGTCTCCAGTTTGCGGCGCAGCCGTGTGATCTGCACGTCGACGGCACGCTCTTGTGCCTGTCCACCAGATCGACCTAAACGATCCACCAAATCCTCACGGCTGATCGCTTCCCCCGGCGTGGTCGAGAATATTTTCATCAATTGCACTTCCGTCGCCGTCAGCCGCACCAAATCCTCGCCGCGCCACATCTCGCCGCGTTCCATCTCATAGCGCAATGGCCCTAGATGCAGCACCTTGGGCACCACACTTTCAGCTTCCGATGGCGGCACGCGCCGCAAGATCGAATTGATCCGCAACAGCAATTCCTTGGGTTCAAACGGCTTGGCAAGGTAATCATCTGCCCCCGCCTCAAGTCCCGCGATCCGGTCACTAGTCTCCGCCTTTGCAGTGAGCAACAAAATCGGTGTGTCGCGTTCACGGCGCAGATCAGCGCACAGCGTCACGCCGTCTTCACCGGGCATCATGACATCCAGCACAAGCATATCAAAATCCAAGCCCGCCAAAATCCGCCGTGCGTGGGCTGCATCGCGTGCAGCCGTCACTAAGAACCCGTTGCGCACTAGAAATTTCTGCAACAACACGCGGATGCGCTCATCGTCATCGACAATCAGCAAATGTGGCTGTTCACTGTGCATTGTGTTACCCCTTCAGGTCTTTCAACGCATCATAACGATTGCGCATCTCTTCATCCATCATCGCCTCAAGCACCTGCCTGAACCCTGTCACGGCCTCCGGCCCCGCAGCACGGTAGGCGGTGCGCATCCGATCGCGTTGGGCATCCGACAATTGCCGCTCCAACGCATCGCCTTCTGGCGTCAGATACAAATGCCGTTCCCGCTTGTCGCGCTTTCCGACTTCATTGCGGACCAAACCATCCGCAACCAATGCCCGCAACACACGGTTAAGCGATTGCTTTGTAACGCCCAGCATCGCCAATAGATTATTGACCGTCGTTCCGGGGGATCGATGAATGAAATGTACCGCACGGTGATGTGCCCGCCCATAGGCCATGTCTGCTAAAATTCGATCAGGGTCCGCCGTAAAACCGCGATAGGCGAAAAACATCGCCTCAATCCCCTTGCGAAGCTGTTCATCCGTTAGGAACAACAGCGCGTTGCCAGTGTCTCTTCCGCTGCCTTCCATCTGAACGTCCCTTCACATTTGCCGTCATAATACGTCAGCTTTGTTGACATTCCAAGCAGGCATCGGTATCGAATCACAGGTTGCGCGCAATAAAGTGTCCACATCGGACTTAAATGCGTAATATTCGCAAAACTAGGGAGGCTACAACATGGCTGGTGCTTATGATGATCGTGATGGCAAAATCTGGATGGACGGCGCGCTTGTCGAATGGCGCGATGCCAAAGTCCATATCCTGACCCACGCCCTGCACTACGCCTCCTCCGTGTTCGAAGGTGAACGTTGCTACAATGGCAAGATTTTTAAATCCCGCCAGCACTCAGAACGTTTGCTCGCATCCGGTAAGATGATCGATTTCGACATCCCCTATTCAGTTGATGAAATTGAAGCCGCCAAACAAGCCGCACTTGATGCCAACGGGCTGACAGACGCCTATGTGCGGGCAGTTGCGTGGCGCGGTGCTGGTGAAGACATGGGCGTCGCGTCGTCGCGCAACCCCGTCCATATGGCCGTGGCTGTTTGGGAATGGGGCAACTATTACGGCGATGCCAAAACCAAAGGCGCGAAACTCGACATTGCGAAATGGAAACGCCCGTCACCTGAATGTGCCCCGTCCCAAGCCAAGGCTGCTGGCCTCTACATGATCGCCACAATGTCCAAACACGCCGCCGAAGCGAAAGGCTGTTCTGACGCGATGATGTATGACTATCGCGGCTACATTGCCGAAGCGACAGGTGCCAACATCTTCTTTGTCAAAAACGGCGAAGTGCACACGCCCACACCGGACGCCTTCCTCAACGGCATCACCCGCCAAACGGTTATCGGCATGCTGCGCGACAAAGGCATCACCGTGATCGAACGCCACATCATGCCTGAAGAACTTGACGGGTTTGAACAATGCTGGCTCACCGGCACGGCGGCCGAAGTCACACCCGTCGGCCAAATCGGTGATCACAAATTCGAAGTCGGCACCTTGGTCAAAGATCTAGCTGCCGAATACGAAAAACTGGTCCGCGCCTGATCGAACGCTAAACGGTCCGCCCGCGTTCAATCATCAGATATTGAACAAGACGCCCGTTTCCTGACGTCCGCGCCTGCTCAAACGTCCGGCGCCGTGCTGCTTGAACCAGCCGGCGTCGGTGCAGCTTCAAAAACACCGCTGCACGTTTGTTGGTCTGTGTCGGTTGGGGTTTGTCAGTGATATGTCGGGTCATGGCAGTTCCTCCTCTATCGCGACCAGCATACCATACAGTTCGCGAAAATTCACCCCACTTCTACTGCAGCCCCTTCGCCCTCACCTTGCGTCGCGCCGTCGCATCATCGCCCAGCGCGCGTTCACGCAGCACGATGATGACCCCTGCGGCAATCACAAACGCCGCGCCAATCAGCATCGCCATTGTCGGCACTTCGTTGAACCAAAAATAACCGATCAAGACTGACCACAGCATCGAAATATAGGTGAACGGCGCCAGCACGCCTGCCTCGGCGAACCGATAGCTCGCCGTCAGCAAAATCTGTCCAAGCCCGCCGATGACCCCAGCCCCAACCAGCAACGCCAGTTCAAACCCGTTCGGCCAAACCCAGCCAAACGGCAGCGTCAGCAAAGATAAAATCGTCGCCGTCGCCGAAAACCAGAACACAATCGCCGTAGTGCTTTCGCTGCCCGACATGCCCTTTACAAACACCTGCGCCAAGGCCGCCAGACAGGCCGATCCCAACGTCAATCCGACACCCAACGCCTCATTCGTCCCCAGACCGACGCTCAACCGTGGTGCCACGATAATCACCACGCCGACAAAGCCCAGCATGACCGCCGCGATGCGGACAAAACGAAACTTCTCCCCCAAAATCATCGCCGCCAAAACGACCATTAGAATCGGTGACACAAAGCGGATCGCGGTGACCTCAGGCAACGGCAAATACTTGAGACCCGCAAACCCCAACCCCATCGCACAAGACCCGACAATCCCCCTCACTGCGTGATTGCGAACGGATTTCGTGCGAATTCCCGCCATAATACCCCCATGTGACACCAACCAAATCAAAACGATCGGCATCGCCATAAGGGATCGGAAAAACATCGCCTCACCCGCAGGCACACGGTCCGCCGCCTTGATGAACGCGGACATCACCGTGAACACGGTTATCGCCGACATCATCAAAAAGATGCCCCGCGTCACATTGTTCTGGTTCGCCGCCGTCATTCCTTTCCACCCAACTGCGCCACCGCCCAAACCGCTGCATCCGCGACCTCCGCGGCAGGATCGCCAGTTAACGCGGCTGCTGCATCCTTCAACGCGGCGTCACCTGAATTGCCAATCGCATACAGCACATTGCGCACAAACCTGTTCCGCCCGATCCGTTTCACTGGACTGCCCGAAAACATCACCCGAAACGCACCATCATCCAAAGCGGCCAAATCGCGCAACGGTGGCGCAACCAATTCAGGCCGCGCCGCATACCGTATCTCACGCGCCTCCACCGCAAACTTGTTCCAAGGGCACACCGCCAGACAATCATCACAGCCGTAAATCCTGTTGCCCATCAAAGCGCGCAATTCCTCAGGCACAGGGCCCTTATGCTCAATCGTCAAATACGAAATGCACCGCCGCGCATCGAGCTGGAATGGCGCGGGAAAGGCATTCGTCGGACAGATGTCCAAACACGCCGTGCACGACCCGCACTTCTCACCCTCGGCTTTGTCCGGCTCCAAATCCAAAGTCGTGAATATCGAGCCGAGGAAAAACCAGTTCCCAAGCTCACGGCTCAACAAATTTGTATGTTTGCCCTGCCATCCCAGCCCCGCCGCCGCTGCGAGCGGTTTTTCCATCACAGGGGCAGTATCGACAAAAACTTTTATCTCACACCCAGCCTCATCAACCAGCCAACGCCCCACGCGCTTCAATCGCTTCTTTACCAAATCATGATAATCACGGTTCTGCGCATAAACGCTGATCGCCGCGCGATCCCGCTGCTCTAAAACCGCCAACGGGTCATGTTCAGGCGTATAAGGTTCCGCCAACATCACGACTGACCGCGCCTCTGGCCACAACGCAGACGGATCACTGCGCCACGCCATCCGCTCCGCCATCCAAGCCATCTGGCCGTGATAGCCGTCATCGACAAACTGCTTCAACCGCTCCGGCAACTCGGGCACGCTGTCAGGGCGGCACACACCAAACCCCGCGAACCCTTCCTCTAACGCTTTAGCGCGAAGGCGATCCTTCAACGATTCTGTCAAACCAACGACCCCGTCTTTGCTTCAAAAATATCCCGGGGGGAGTCCGTAGGACGGGGGGCTGGCCCCCTTTTTATCGGACAGGCAAAGCCTGTTCGAAACGGCCTAAAAATCCAGATCACTATAATGCGACGGCTGCGGAAAGCCTGAAATCTGATCTGCCAAAATCGACCGGAACGCAGGCCGTGACTTGATCTTCGCGTACCAGTCCTTAACGATCACGCTCCGGTTCCAGTCCACATCCGACACATAATCCAGACACGACAGATGCGCGGCAGCGGCAAAATCCGCCAATGACAACTCATTGCCTGCTAGCCAGCGCCGCTGGTCCAACAGCCAATGCATATAATCGAGGTGGTATTTGATCGCCTTGCTTCCGGCTTTCACGTTGGCGCTGTCAGGATATCCCGTGCCCATAATCTTGCGGAAGACGCGTTCGCCCATCAGCTTGTTCGTTACTTCGGAATTGAATTTATCGTCGAACCACGCCACCAGACGGCGCACTTCATATCGACCGTCCGCATTGCTTGGCAGTAACGACGGTGTCGGGTGCATCTCTTCCAGATATTCACAAATCGCGCTGCTTTCGGCCATCATTCGATTGCCCATTTTCAACACCGGCACCTTGCCCGCAGGGTTACGGCGCAAAAAATCTGCATCCTGTTCCCAGAATCTTTCTTCGACCAGCTCAACCTCGATCCGCTTCTCGGCCAGCGACAAGCGCACTTTACGCGAAAAGGGTGACAGCGGATAATGGTAGAGACGGTTCATAAAAGGCCCCAGATAACGACTGCCCCTTCAATGCCCCAACCGAACAGCCGTTACAATCCCAGCACGCTATTCAAAACAGGCCGCGCGACCATCCGCCCGAATTGTGGCAGCGCCGTCAACGATGCTCGCGGCGCGGCTGCGAATATAAGACGTGGGCTGGGATGCGGACCGCGTTTTCGGGCTTGGCAGGATCGCAGCCAACCGCGCAGCTTGCACGGGCGACAATTCTGACGCTGCCACACCGAAATAATGTATCGCTGCGGCCTCGACACCGAACACCCCGTCATCAAATTCGGCCACGTTCAGATAGACCTCAAGAATGCGTTCCTTACTCCAGACAGCTTCGACCAGTGGTGTCATCAATGCCTCCAGCGATTTGCGAAACCACGACCGCCCTTGCCACAGGTACACATTCTTCACGACTTGCTGGGAAATCGTCGATCCGCCGCGATTCGCGCCGTCTTCCAAAGCGGCTTGAATCGCCGTCAGATCCAGTCCCCAGTGCAGGCAAAAATCCGCGTCCTCTGCCGCGACGGCGGATCGTGCCATCACCGGCGCAATGTCGTCCATCGCCACCCATATCTGTTTCACACCACCGACACGTCGGCTTTCAGAAAACATGTACGGGGTGGTTGGTGGGTTCACGACGCTAAAAGCCGCCGTCACCAATACTGCCAATGCGATCACAATCAAAATGCCTCGAAAAATGTACTTTATCACCCGCCGCAACATCAGTCGCGGGCGATCACGGAGCCTGATTGGGTCCTTAACAATTTTGCGTGTCTTACGAGCCATGGCGCCATTCATCGCAACACCAGTGCGCGGGTCAAGCGTGCAAACCTACGCCGCATGCAAAATGTCACCACAAAGCACCTTTGCCTCTCGTCCGCCCAACACAGTCCGCGCGGCTTTCCAGCACGGGCCAGCCAGTCCGATCATCTCCGGGAACAGGTCCTCTATCTCTTCGCGCAACGCATCATCCTGTAAAATATATTCACCAGGGTAGAAGCTTTCCGTCGGAACACCTTCGGCAAGCAACACTTCGTGGCGATCAAACATAAGATGGTGGTAGTCAATATATCGGCGCGGTGCGCGATGGATGGTGTCAGCGTTCACCAAATGGGCTGCAGCAACCAAGACCTCGTCTTCACCGAAAAACAATTCGGCGCGCCAACCGGACACCAGAATCTTATGTTGCGCAGACACCAACAGTTCACGCACATTCCCAATCGCACCTGGCGCGAACCGGATCGGCGCGCGCCTGTCCAATGCAGGAACACCACGGCTGCCATGCCATCGCACGGGCTGCAAACCATTGTCCAACGTGCGAACAAGGTCACCAACCTGAATTTGCTCGACAGGTGACATCCCGCGATCAGTTTCAATCAATGTGCCAGCTGTAAAACAAGGCGGCCCAAAATCGTCCACATCCAGCGGGCCTTGTGTCGTCACTCCGCTCGCACCCGTCAGGGTTCCGTTTTGCAACGCCTGACCGTCTGTCGGCGTAAAGACCTGCGTCCCATTCGACAAATAAAACGTGGTGCCCGTGTAACTGAATATCGTTCCGCCAACGTCGACGTTCACGACGTCACCGGGCCACGACGACTGAATGTCAAAACCATTGATCGAATCGTTGTTAAAGCGATCAAGATCCCCGTCATCGTTCTCGTCCGTCAACGTGTAGTTAACGAAATTCAGTGCCGTCCCATTCGGCGGCGGGCTGTATGGATCGATGATGTAAAACTGGTCTGTATAGCTCGTAGGCATGACGCCCTCCGCACTGATGGATTACAGTGCGAATATGCATCCCCAATTGGTCCAATTTCAGGAACAATTATGGTTAGCCCAAGGTATAACCACGAAGCATCTTGTGCAGCCAAAGTGGCTCACAATCAGGAAAATAACTAAATTTCAATAGTTTAGAACTGTTTCAAATATGGCGACAGTTTCGCCCGATCTGGAAACAATAAAGCAATCGCCGCCGCAACTGTGGCGGCGATTGCCTTATTTTTCTTGCTCATTCAGCCGGCATTGCTGCCTGTTCATGGGTTAGTGGTACGGCCAGATGCACCAACATCTCCTTGGGGCAAACCTGCACGAAATATCCGCGCTCAAGCTCCCAATGCTGCAAGATATCGGCGGCCTTACGGCTCCCTGTTTCTGCAAGGTGGCGCTCTATCAGACCTTTAAGCTGATGTTCCCAATGGTCCACAGTCACGCCACACGTCACCAGCGTTTCCATATTGATCAGCGGCGCGGCCTGACGTTCTGGATCGTACAAATACGCCATCCCGCCTGTCATACCCGCACCAAAATTCGCCCCAATCGAGCCTAGGATCACTGCGACACCACCTGTGGTGTATTCACACCCGTTTGACCCGCAGCCCTCAATCACAGCTTTCGCACCAGAATTTCGAACGGCAAATCGCTCACCAGCCCGACCGGCGGCGAACAGATAACCATCTGTCGCGCCATACAGGACCGTGTTGCCGATGATGGTATTCTCACTCGCAATCAGCGGTGAATTCATCGGCGGCCGCACAACAATCGTGCCGCCACTAAGACCCTTACCAACGTAATCGTTGGCATCACCGGACACCTCCAACTTCAATCCGGGCGCTGCGAAAGCCCCCAATGACTGCCCCGCCGACCCCTTTAGCTTCACCGTCAGATGGTTCGGCTGGAGATTGTTGCGCATGCCGAAATTCTTGACAATGTGGCTCGATATCCGCGTCCCGATGGATCGCAACGTGTTCTGCACCGCATATTCCAACTGCATCTTCTCACCGTCTTCAAGGAAGCGTGCAGCGTCCTTGACGATCTGCGCGTCCAGCGTATCGGGCACCGGATTGCGCGGCTTGTTGCGGTCATAAACGATCTCTTTCGCACCATCGACGGTAATCAACAGCGGGTTGAGATCAAGGTCATCCAAATGCGCTGATCCACGCGACACTTGCGCCAGCAAATCCGCACGTCCGATAATCTCATCCATCGACCGCGCGCCAATCTCAGCGAGGATTTCGCGCACTTCGGTGGCGTAGAATGTGATCAGGTTCACGACTTTATCTGCATTGCCCGTAAACTTATCACGCAACGCTTCGTCCTGCGTACACACACCGACGGGGCAGGTATTTGACTGGCACTGACGCACCATAATACAGCCCATGGCGATCAATGCAGCGGTGCCGATACCGTATTCTTCGGCCCCCAACATCGCGGCCATGACAATGTCGCGCCCTGTGCGCAAACCACCGTCCGTCCGCAACGTCACGCGTTCGCGCAGGTTGTTCATCGCGAGAACCTGATGCGCCTCTGTCAGACCCATTTCCCATGGCAGACCAGCGTATTTGATTGACGATGCAGGCGACGCGCCAGTCCCGCCATTATGACCCGAAATCAGGATCACATCGGCCTTGGCTTTGGCCACACCAGCCGCAATCGTGCCGACGCCGCTGGATGCAACCAGTTTGACCGTCACCTTTGCACGCGGGTTGATCTGCTTAAGATCGTAGATCAGCTGCGCCAAATCTTCGATGGAATAGATGTCATGGTGCGGTGGCGGCGAAATCAGCGTCACACCGGGCGTCGAATGGCGCAAACGCGCAATCAGCTCGGTCACTTTCATGCCGGGCAACTGACCACCTTCACCGGGCTTGGCGCCCTGCGCGACCTTAATCTCAAGCTCCTCGCATTGGTTGAGGTATTCCGCCGTGACACCAAACCGACCCGACGCGACCTGCTTGATCTTTGCGCTTGGGTTATCGCCATTGGCTTCAGGCACAAAGTGCGCCGGATCTTCGCCGCCCTCGCCAGAATCCGATTTCGCGCCGATCCGGTTCATCGCCACGTTCAGCGTTTTATGCGCCTCAGGCGACAACGCACCCAGCGACATGCCAGGTGTGACGAACCGCTTGCGGATCGACGTGATGCTTTCAACTTCCTCAATCGGAACTTTCTTACCCATCGGCTTTACGGCCAACAAATCACGCAAATGGATCGGCGGGTTGGATTGCATCGCCGTCGAATATTGCTTCCAGAGTTCATAAGACGCGCGATTGCAGGCCTGCTGCAAAAGATGCATCGTTCCCGCTTCCCACGCGTGCTTTTCACCGGAACGCCGCGCCTTGTAGAAGCCACCAATCGGCAACACATCGACGCCACCAAGCCAACCGGCTTTATGAACCTGTTCCACTTTGCGTTGAATGCCCGTCACACCGATCCCCGAAATCCGGCTGTGCATGCCGGGGAAATATTCGGCGACCATTGCGCGCGACAACCCGACAGCCTCAAAGTTCAAACCGCCTCGATACGAAGAAATCACCGAAATCCCCATCTTTGCCATGATCTTCAACAGACCCTGATCAATTGCGGTCCGATAGCGCATGACGGCCTCGGTCAGCGTGCAATCCAGCAAGCCACGTTCGATCCGGTCATCCAGCGAATCCTCCGCCAGATAGGCGTTCACAACCGTCGCGCCACAGCCAATCAGAACGGCAAAATAATGCGGGTCGATACATTCCGCAGACCGCACGTTGAGCGATGTAAACGTCCGCAATCCTTTCCGAGTCAGCCAAGAATGAACCGCCGAGGTCGCCAAAATCATCGGCATTGGCACGCGGCCCTCACCTTGATGTTGATCTGTTAGGGTCAAATGCCCCGCACCCGATCGCACAGCGTCCTCAGCCTCGGCGCGGATACGCTCTAGGCCTTTGCTCAGATCGCCCGCTTCGGAACCAGCGGGAAAAGTACAATCAATCTCGACGCAGGTCGCGTTGAACAAGGTTTGCAGCACATCCCACTGGGCGTTGCCTACAAACGGTGAATCCAGAACAAGAATCTCCGTCTGGCTGCTGTCCTCATCCAGCACGTTCTTCAGGTTTCCAAATCGCGTCTTCAGGCTCATCACGCGGAATTCACGTAAGGAATCGATTGGTGGGTTGGTGACTTGGCTAAAGTTCTGGCGAAAGAAGTGGCTCAGCGGGCGGTACTTTTCACTCAATACTGCAGACGGCGTGTCATCGCCCATCGATGCCAGCGCTTCTTTGCCGTCCTCGGCCATCGGTGCCAGAATATTTTCCAGCTCCTCAATCGTGTAGCCAGCCGCAATCTGGCGCTTGCGCAATTCACCACCAGCATAGATCGGCGCCTCTGTGACCGCAGCAAGATCATTGTCCAGCTCATTGATCTTGCCGACCCAATCCCCGAACGGAAGGGCAGCCGACATTTTGTTCTTCAACTCCTCATCGTGATAAAGTTCACCTTTACCCATATGCACACCGATCATCTGACCTGGGCCAAGCGCGCCTTTCTCGACGACATTCGCCTCGTCAATCGGCACCATTCCGGCCTCGGACCCGGCAATCAGCAAGCGATCCCCCGTCACGACATAGCGCATCGGCCGAAGTCCGTTGCGATCTAGGCCGGCACAAACCCAACGACCATCGGTCATCGCAAGCGCCGCAGGGCCGTCCCATGGTTCCATCACCGAATTGCAATACGAATACATATCACGCCACGCTTGCGGCAGTTCCGTCGCCTGTTTGGACCAGCTTTCTGGCACCAGCATCGTCTTTGCCATCGGCGCAGACCGACCCGCGCGCACCAGAACTTCAAACACCGCATCAAGTGCGGCGGAATCCGACGACCCGCTTGCGACAATCGGTTTGATATCTTCGGCCATGTCACCGAACGTACCCGACGCCATGCGAATCTCGTGGGACTTCATCCAGTTGAGATTGCCCTTCAGCGTGTTGATCTCACCGTTGTGGGCCAACATGCGGAACGGCTGCGCAAGCCACCACTGCGGGAACGTATTCGTTGAATACCGCTGGTGATAAATCGCGAACGCAGACTCGAACCGCTCATCCATCAGGTCGGGGTAAAATTCGGCAACATCCTGCGCCAGCATCATGCCCTTGTAGATGATGCTACGGCACGAAAGCGACGCCAGATACAATTGCCCCACACCCGCAGCGGCGGCGGCTTTTTCGATCCGGCGACGGATCACATACAGCTCGCGCTCGAACGTTTCTTCGTCCACGCCCTTGGAATTGGAAATCAGAATCTGCTCAATCTCGGGGCGGGTTGCGTTCGCCTTGTCGCCAAGCACGGATATGTTGACCGGCACGTGACGCCAGCCGTAGATATAATACCCCATGCGCAGAACTTCGGATTCCACGATCGTGCGGCAGATTTCCTGCGCCCCGAAATTCGTACGCGGCAAGAATATCTGCCCCACGGCGAGCATTTCGTTCTTGCGCGGAATATGCCCCGTGCGTTCCACTTGATCATAGAAAAACGCCACCGGAATTTGCACGTGAATACCCGCGCCGTCACCAGTTTTGCCATCTGCATCAACAGCACCGCGATGCCAGATCGCCTTAAGCGCAGCGATGCCATTTTCGACCACCGCGCGCGACGATTTACCATCAATCGACACAACCAGACCAACACCGCAACTGGCCTTCTCATCGTCATGCGAATAGAGCCCATTCTCGGCCATAAAATCGCGCTTCGCCTGTTCGGCGGCGACCCATGCGTCATCATACTTGGTCATTCGTTCGTTCCTTCGCTTAGATGCGGATAGGCCGCTTCATACTCTTTTTTGCTGACGCGGCTGATATCGCCGGCCAGTGAAAATCCGTCTGGATGGCAGTCCGCGTAAACCACCCGCACCAGTTTTGCGCCGCCCGCATTGTCAAACAGTCCCGGAAATACCTCAATCCGGTCGGTGTCGACCGCGTCCTGCAAATACAGCGCTGATCCGCAAGTGTCGCACCAAGCGCGCGTTGCCAACCGCGATGACCTGTGTGTCTTGATCGGTCCTTCGAACGTCACATCCTTGGTTTCCAGATCTATTGCCATATGCACCGCCCCGCTCCAGCGTGTGCATAATTCGCAGTGACATGCGGACATCTCGGTCATCGGCGCATTTACCTGCACCGTCACTTCACCGCACAAACAGCGCCCCCGCGTCATCATTCCACCTCAAACGACGACATTTCCACGCCGCAACCGAATTTCGGGTTCACTGACAGATAGCCCGGCTCACCTGGATTGATGAATTCAACGGGGGTGTCATCGCTGTCGAACTGATCGTCAGACGTGATGTAGCTGCTCAATCCGCCGATAAACATCCGCCACTCACGGCTGACATATTCAGCGCCTACGCTTTTCCAAATTTCGGTCCCTTCGGCATCGAATGCCGTCAGCTCATATTGTGTGCGCAGCAACGTCACACCGTCGATCACAACACTCTCACCCGTCAGGCGATCAAAACCAACGTACTGACTGTCACCAATCTCGCGGCTTTCCGTCGTGAAATCCCACGTATCAATATCGCTCGCCAATAGCTCGGTCATCGACATCGGATCAACGGAGCTCGACAGCCGTTCGGTGTGGCCGGACCGCAGATGAAAACTCTCCACCCACTCGGCCTCGTCGCTGGTCAGGCCGACATAGGACAAACCATCTTCGTCCATCGTCGCACGGCGCTGCTCGCCGTTCTGATCCTCGTCGCAGCGGAAATAATGCGACACAGAACAGCTGGAACTTTGGATCGTCAGATAGCCTTCGCATCCTTGCGGCAGCGAAAACTCTTGCGCGGCAACAGGCGCCGCCAAACCGATGAGCGACGTCCCTAAAACGGTCGACCCAATCAAGACTGCCAATGTTGTTGTATACATCATCTCTTAACCCTCCACGTCAGCGAGGCTGACCTATCGTGCATTTGCTGCCACACAGTTAGTGTACAGGTTGTGTACAGCCTGTGTACGCTGTGTGTCATCTACTCAGCTGCCACTGCAGCGCCCTGATTGACGTATTCCAGAATGGCCTCAGCCGCGTCGCGCCCGTCTTTAATGGCCCAAACCACCAGTGACGCACCGCGCACAATGTCGCCCGCAGCATACACACCCTCAAGGCTGGTTTGCCCTGTGGTAAACTCCGCCTTGATCGTGCCCCAACGGGTCACTTCCAATTCAGGCACACCCCAAAGCGTCGGTATGTCTTCGGGCTCAAAGCCCAGCGCCTGAACCACCAAATCGGCCTCTTCGACATAATCGCTGCCTTCAATCAATTCCGGCATTTGACGACCTGTTGCATCCGGCGCCCCAAGACGCATCTTTTGCACCATGACACCGTCTACAGTGTCACCTGTAAATCCTTTAGGGGCAGACAACCAAACAAACTCAACACCTTCTTCTTTGGCGTTCTGAACTTCGCGCATCGATCCTGGCATGTTGGCTTCATCACGACGATACAAACACTTCACCGACACCGCGTCCTGACGGATCGCCGTGCGCACGCAGTCCATCGCCGTGTCGCCACCACCGATCACCACGACCTTCTTGCCTTTGGCGTTCAGTTCACCATTATCGAATTCTTCGACATCATCCCCAAACGATTTGCGATTGCTGGCAGTAAGATAATCAATCGCCCGCACAATGCCCTCGGCACCGGCACCGGGCGCCTGCAACGCCCTTGTTTTATAGACGCCTGTGGCAATCAGCACGGCCTCGTGCTTGCCGCGAATGGCGTCAAAGCTCAGGTCATCCCCGACGTCACAGTTCAATACAAACTCGACGCCACCATCTTCCAGCTGCGCTATGCGCTGCATGACAATGTCTTTCTCAAGCTTAAATCCGGGGATGCCGTACATCATCAAACCGCCGCCGCGATCGTAGCGATCATAAACAGTCACCTGCACACCCTGACGGCGCAGCATATCCGCGGCCGCAAGCCCACCAGGGCCAGCGCCGATAATGCCAACACTTTCGGCGCGTTCGGTATGCGGGCGAATCGGTTTGACCCAGCCTTTTTCGAACGCTGTGTCGGTGATGTACTTTTCGACCGACCCGATGGTGACGGTGCCATGACCCGCCGTTTCGATCACGCAATTGCCTTCACAAAGGCGATCCTGCGGGCAAATACGGCCACAAATCTCGGGGAACGTATTGGTCGCCTGCGCCATTTCATAGGCTTCTTCCAACCGACCCTCGGCGGTCAAGCGTAGCCAATCGGGAATGTTGTTGTGCAATGGGCAATGAGTCTGGCAATACGGCACGCCGCATTGACTACAGCGGCTCGCCTGCTCGGCCGCTTTGGCCGTAGCGTACTCCGCGTAAATCTCTCCGAAATCTTCTTTACGTAGATTGGGCGGACGCTTCTCCGGCATGTCCCGCGCCACATTCGTAAACTTCAACATCTTTTGACCAGCCACGCCACATTCTCCCAATCGAATTCCAAACCAACCGTTTATTTCGTCCACTTCAGAAACAAAGTCAGTATGGGTTACCTATTTAGGATATATTTTCGCCAGTTGGTGGTGAATTGTCAATACCCAAGCCCATTATAGGGCCGATCCGGAACTATAATGGGCCTTTCCCTGCGGTTCTGTTGGATTAGAAAGGCCTCACCGAATAAGAGGTTCCAATGCCCTTCCTAACTCTCCTGCTTGCCGCCCTCATTCAGGGAATCACGGAATTCCTGCCCGTGTCTTCATCTGGACACCTTATTTTGTTGCCGCAGTTGACCGGCATGGCCGATCAGGGACAGGTCATCGACGTCGCTGTACACGTCGGCACTCTGTTCGCGGTGATCATATATTTCTGGAAAGATGCCAGCGCCGCCTTGATCGGCCTTCCCCGCGTCTTGCGCGGCAAAATCGATACGTCAGGTGCGTTTCTGGCGCTCTGCCTGATCATCGCGACGATTCCAGTCGTGATATTCGGCGTGATCCTAAAACTAACGGGCCTCGATGACATGATGCGCAACATCACGGTCATCGGCTGGACCATGCTGATATTCGGCCTTGTGCTGTATTGGGCGGATCAAACCGGCAAAACCCAACGGGACGCGGACCAGTGGACACTGCGCCACGCCCTCGCCATGGGGCTTTGGCAGGCCATATCCCTCATCCCGGGCACTTCACGATCCGGCATCACCATCACTGCCGCGCGACGTCTGGGCTACAAACGCGAAGACAGTGCAAAACTCTCCATGTTGATGTCGATCCCGACCATCATCGCATCCGGTGTTTTACTGGGGGCAGAGGTCGCAATGGACGCCGATGCCCAAGCCGCAAAAGACGGCGCAATTGCAGCCACACTCTCGTTCTTCGCTGCCCTCGTCGCGCTGTCCTTGATGATGCGCTTACTGCGATCCGTCAGCTTCACACCCTACGTGATCTACCGCGTGATTCTAGGCATCGTGCTGCTTGGCATTGCTTACACCTAGCGGTTCGCGGTCGACTGAAATACTTACCGTGGATAGCGATGAAATGAGGCTACTCGCTAGACCTTCAAATTCTTGGCGCTCTCTTTGATGGCGTCATACTGCCCACTTGGGCGGAACCGCCACAGGTAGTCAGGCAAGACAGCTTCCATCGCAGTCGGCGTGATGCCCAGCGCCTCAAACCCCTGCGCCCCTTCAGACACGACGTTATCTATCCTTAGGTTTTTCACCTGATCGGCCGTAATAGGACCACGCACCAGACCCAGCGACAAAGTGCGCCCTACCTTAAACCCAAATGCCATCATCCTTGCGGCAAAAAACGGGATATTCAGGACCAAACGGCGGCGGCGAATGATCGCCAACATTTCGTTCATCAACTCGCGCATCGTGTGTACGTCCGGCCCACCAAGCTCAAACACACCCGTCGCGCGGCCCTGCACACCCATAACAGCGGCAGCCGCAACATCGTCTACATAAACCGGTTGGAATTTCGTATCAGCGCCCACAATTGGCAACACTGGACCAAACCGCGACATCCCTGCAAAGCGATTGAAAAACCCATCTTCATCGCCAAATACAATCGATGGACGCAGGATCATCGCGTTCGGCATATGGGCCAGAACTCCTGCCTCGCCCGCGGCCTTCGTGCGCGCATATTCGCTTTGACTTTCGGCGTCAGCACCGATGGCGGACATCTGGACCATCGCCCCGACACCCATCGACGCGGCGATCCGTGCAATACGTTCCGCGCCATCAGCCTGCACGGCCTCAAACGTATTCTTGCCGATCTCGTCCAACACACCCACGCAGTTCACCACTGCATCTGAACCATGCATCACAGACCGAACAGACTCGTCGTCACGAATGTTGCAAAACACCGGCTCTACCTGCCCGACAGCACCGTAAGGCTTTACAAACATCGCCTCATTGGGATTGCGAACGGCAACCCGCACACGCCAACCATCCTTAGCCAATCGCCGCGCGATATAGCGCCCGACAAAACCGGATCCGCCGTAAACAGTGACAAGTTTGGACATGGCTGAGTTCCCCCGACTAAAACGTATTCAATTAGGCGTTTACCTGCGTGCCCCTTGATAAACAAGGCGCATATAGGCGCAGTACCTTCGCTTCTTTGGTTCAAAAATACCTGTTCCATCTCTGTACTCGGGAAAACACTTCGGAATCGCGTTGACAGGTCGGCGTGACAGACTTAAAGCCCACATCACGTAATCTGTGCCCAGATGGCGGAATTGGTAGACGCGCCAGCTTCAGGTGCTGGTGTCTGTATGGACGTGGAGGTTCGAGTCCTCTTCTGGGCACCACTTACTTACCCATATAGTGATGAAAACTAAGAAAAACTCAACGATTAGAGTTTTTTGGGACCATTTTCGGGACCGCTTTTAGGACCACTTTGTCAGGTTTGGGATGTGGACTGTCAGGTTCGGTGGGTCGATTTGGGTTGCGTCGCGTGATTCTGCGGCTGAGATTGCTCAGCATGGATCAGACAATGCCCCTCAACCTACCCAGATACATGTTCCGACGGGCCAATGGCTCTTTCCGCTATAAACGGAATGTTCCCAAAGACCTGCGCACAGTGATTCCCAAGGCAACTGTCTATCGGCAACTGGGCAATACCTACCAAGATGCCCTTTGGGCTTTGCCAAAGGTTCATGCTGAGATCGAAGCTCTCTTTGATCTGGAACGACGCACCACAGATGAACAACGGGCCAGAGAGCTTGTGCGGGAACGCCTTGGTGAACGGCACAAGTCCATGTTCATTGAGGGGGCTGTTGATCCTGAGTGGCCCGAGTTTGATGACTTCCAAGAGCTAGCCGAGGATGTGGACCACGCCGTCCCCAAAGGCGTGACACGGCAACTGAAGGCAGCGTCCTCAACACCTGCCCCTATGTCACTCTCTCGGGTCCTAGAGGAATACTTTGCCTACAAGGCGGAAGAGAGTGACACCGGCCTCAGAACGCGCATTGACCGTATCCGCAAAGACCTGATCCTTTGCCTTGGTAAGAACCGCTTCGAGTGGACCGAGCTGAAGGATCTGACCCGGAGCGATGTCAATTGTTATCGTGACCTCCTCCTATCCCGCATGTCACCCAACTCTGTGCAGCGGAACCTTGGTGTCGTCAAAGCGGCCATCAATCACGTCCTGCTGGAACATGATCTGGACTTCCGCAATGTCTTCCAGGCCATCAAGATCAAGGGAGCGGGAAGCAGCAACACCGATCGACTGCCCATCAATGATGAACAACTCGGCCTCATGACACCTGCTTTTGCCAGCAGTGACGTTGCCAGCATCCTTCTAATGCTCCTCACAGATACTGGGGCTCGTTTGGCAGAGATCACCGGCCTTGAGGCCAAAGATGTGGACCTCGATAAAGCCATCCTTCACATCCGCCCGAATGATCGCAGACCCAGGAGCATGACTGGCAGGATGCGACCTTTGAGATGGCAGACTTGCGACTAAA
>JAGGNB010000064.1 GCA_017886375.1 Octadecabacter sp. | reverse complement strand
GATGTGGTCGCAAATTCGAATGATGTTCATGGCCCCGGATGCCGAAGACGCCGCGGCGAAATGCGCAACCCACGCACATAAAATGTGTGATGACGGAAAAATGGGAACGGTTTTTCGCGCCGATTATGTGCGCACGCTGGCGGCTCTTGATGAAGGGGCGAAAAAGGTAGAAATCCTGTTTTATGAGGATCTTTTTGAACAAGCGACGTTTGATCGGATCGCGTCATTTGTCGGAATTGATCCCGTTCAAATTGACAGCCAGAAAAAAGTAAACGAAGGCATTTCTGTGCCGCTGCCGCGCGATTTGGAGCAAAGGATGCTGCATGCACTGGCCCCCCAATATGAGGCAATCATGGCGCGGTTTAAGGATGATGTTCCTGCGGGTTGGCGTGATCGGTTTGGCCGCTACGCAGGCCCGCCCGCGAAAGAGGGAGAACGCCCCGCTGCGCAAGCCGTCCAGCGCCCCAGTGACCTGTTCAAAAAGCTCAAAGCGAGAATATCGCCCCGCCCTAATGCCGCCCAAGTGCCGCAAGTTGTCTTTTTGCACATTCCCAAAACAGCGGGTCAAAGCATCGTTCAAGAATTGCAACGTGTGTTCGGCAGCTCGAACATGTCGCCCGTGCGCACCCATACTCAGGCGAAAAATGACGCGCAGCTTCCTGCAGGATATCGCGTTTATGCCGGACATATTGATTGGGTCGATCTAGAAGATCTTGATGACGACCGGTTTAGTTTTTCTGTTCTGCGCAATCCGCGCGAACGAATTGCTTCTTTCTATTTCTACCTCAAGCGGGAGGCGGAGAAGCTTAGCACTAAGCAGCTTGGTCTGAATGAAAATACCGGAAAGCGTAATATTCTGGCCATGTCGGCGGACGATTATTTCTTTGGCGGGGAACAACCGTGGCAGATATTTATTCATGATCACTACGACAATTTTTATACAACATATTTTGCGACCCGTCGCATTCGGGGCTGGCGGCTGGTCAAAGACCTCGCGCCGGATGAATTGATCACGCGCGCGATTGAAGGGGTGCAAAGCGTAAGTGGCGTCTACGGTATGGGCGAACTCGATCGCCTAGAGACAGACCTGAGCACCGTGTTGCATGCGAAGATAAACTTACAGTCGACGCGTGTGAACGCCGGTCCGCCCCCCAAAAGTGGCAAGCGCTGGGATGATCTGATGGCGCTGTTTGAACGTGAAGACAGCAGACAGCGGATTGAAGACTTCGTCGTGCAGGACGAAGCCTTTATGCGCGCAATAGGGCTGGAGGCCGAATTGGGATGACCCAGATACCCAAGCCAAATATCCCTGTTCTGCGCGACGTTGCCGTCACGCGCTATGAGCAACGCTCACCGAAATTTTATGGCGGGATCGAAGAAGAGCAGAGCATTCCCGAGGGTCGGGTTATATTGGGCAAAGGTTATCGCGACATTCCGCAGCCGATCGATCGCGAAATATCCGGTGGATTTTTGCGACGCTCGACGTCGATACCAACGCTGAAGGGGAGGTGGCTTTTTGGGGGACCGCTTTGGTCGCATTTCGGGCACTTCTTTACCGACTGCATTCATCGACTTTGGCCGCTGGTTGAGTCTCCAAAGGCCTATAAAGGTGTGGTGTTTCTAGCTGTGATGGGCTTGGAGAATATTCGCACCGACGCGCACCTCTTGGCCGCAAAACCACCACCCTATCTGGACGAGTTGTTGAAGCTTCTCGATCTGGAAAATATAAATGTTGAATACATTAAACACCCGACAATTATCGAACGGCTGGCCGTGCCACCCGCTGGCACAGGTTTGCAAGCCCCTGTTGGGGACTTTTACCGCCCCTATTTGCGCCATTATCAGGACCGGATTGCGGAAAAAGTCGATGTTCATATCCGCCGCGCACCCGAACGTTTGTATCTTGGCCGCAGTCACTTGTTGCGCAAGGGCGGCATTTTGGGGTCGAGCTATTGGGAAAAAGCATTGATCGCCAATGGCTTTTATTCCGCGACCCCCGAAGCGATGCGGCTGCCGCTGCAGCTCGGGCATTTGCTTGGGGCAAAAACCGTCGTCATGGACGAGGGCAGTGCCGCGCACCCGACGCAGGTGTTTGATCGCGTGGACACCGAATTTTTCATGCTGCCACGCCGACCGCACAAAATCGGAATGAACCCGTTTGAAAATATGATTGGAACGCGGGCACCGTTCACAAATTTGGTTGAGCGCGAAAATATGGTAAAGTTGCCGGATCGCTATGGCGGCATGTCCACACCGGCGGGGCTGGCCGTGTACCGTGATCCACGCAAGGTTTTTGATGATATGGCAGCACGTGGATTGCTGGCGGGATCATTTGACGCGCAGGCCTACGTTCGCGCAGAAGACGCAGATATGTCCGCCGCCGACTGCAATACCCCGATGATTGCGCAGAAACGCCGTGCGCTGTTGGTTGAGGCGCGCGCGCAGCGGCCGCAAAATACCTAAAGGATTATGAACGGGGCGATTGAACACGTCACGCCGCTGGATCGCACGTGATCCCGGAATTTCCGAAAATGCCGTCGGCGAAATCGTGAAACGACGTCGATGATCTTCGTGAAGCTGATTGTCTTCCAAAGGTAACACGGGAGTTCAACGTTCCAAGTAAGACCCACCTGCAGCTGGGCGTGTTATAAGGTCCGAGATTACAGGTGCAGGCCCTTACAACAAGCCATCCGGCATCTTTTGTTCCGCCGCCGTATTCGCACGCCTGAAATAGAGCGTGACCAGTGTTGATACAATCACGATGAACAATGAGTAAAGCACAGGGACCGCGTTGACCGACTGCTGTTCGACCCCTGAAAAAGTGAACGCGATGATTGCGATGGCCAGAGGCCCGTTCTGAATGCCTGTTTCAAGACCCACGGTGCGGGCGTTGCGCGGATGAAGTTTCAGGGCCTTGGCGAACAGATAACCGACGGTGATGCCAATTATCCCAAGCGCGATAGAGGCTGCATAAGTCGCCCAACCTGTTTCCATCAGGAAGGTAAAATTGCGCGGAATCCACGATACGATCAGAAACGCGATAAAGAAAATCGCAAGCATCGAACCCATGAATTCCGTCACCGCCCCCACATTGGCATTAAGCTTGCGCAGCACCATGCCGATGGCGACAGGCACCAACAGCAAAACGAGCGTCGCGATGATGTTTTCACGCGGGATATCCACGTCAAGCGCACCTGCATAGATCACCAGTACAATGGGGATCAGCACCACGCCAAATACGGTCGAGGTCACGGTCATCAGCACCGACAGCGCGAGGTTCCCTTTTGAAAAATATGTGAAAATGTTGGACGTCGTGCCGCCAGGCATACACGACATGATCAAAATGCCGATCTTGATCGGATCTGACACCGGCAGGGTGAGCGCCAGTAGGAACCCGATGAACGGCATGAACCCGTATTGCGACACAATTCCGATCATCAGCCCATAAGGCCGCTTGAGCGCCAGTATGAAATCGCGCGGCGTGAGCGACGCGCCCATGCCCAGCATGATCACAAAGATCATCAGCGCGAGGATTGCCTGTTCCAGTGGTCCGACCATATTGCGTATCTACCTGTATTGAGTGACCTTAGGATGCGTCGCGCATCGCTGTGTCTTGGGCGCGCAAATCCTTGCGCAGGATTTTTCCAACGTTCGATTTCGGCAGATCATCGCGGAATTCTACCGATTTTGGGACTTTGTAACCGGTCAGATGCTCTCTGCAGTAGCTGCGGATAGCGGCCTCGGTCAGCGTCGCGTCACGCAGCACGACAAAGGCTTTGACCGCTTCGCCCGAAGCACCATCCGGCACCCCGATCACTGCCGTCTCCATGATGCCGGGATGACGGGCAAGGCAATCCTCGATCTCGTTGGGGTAGACGTTGAAGCCCGACACCAGCACCATGTCCTTCTTGCGATCAACGATGGAGAAATAGCCATCGCTGTCCATGACGCCGATGTCGCCCGTCAGCAGCCAATCGCCACGCATGGTTTTGGCGGTCTCGTCGGGCTTGTTCCAATAGCCTTTCATGATCTGCGGACCGCGTGCGGCCAGTTCGCCGGCCTCGCCCTGCGCCACCTCGTTGCCGTCGTCATCCAGACACCGCAGTTGGGTTGAAGGCACGGGAATGCCGATTGAATTCGGGCGCGTTTTGCCAAGTGGGTTGAAAGTGATGACAGGCGAGGATTCCGTCAGCCCGTACCCTTCCAGCACAGGCTTGCCTGTTACGTCTTCCCAACGTTCCGCAACAGAGCTTTGCAGCGCCATACCGCCAGCAGATGCGAATTTCAGCGTTTTCGGGGGGGAATCCTGAAACCACACCTCATTGCTAAGCCCATTGAACAGCGTATTCACGCCGCTCATCCATGTGATCGGATAGTTTTCGAACGCACGTTTGAGGTTGGATAAGGGGCGCGGGTTGGGGATTAACACGTTGCGCGCACCAAGGTAGTAAAATCCGAGCAGGTTCACCGTAAATGCGAAGATATGATAAAGCGGCAGTGCGGTCAGCGCGACCTCGCGTCCCTTTTCCACGCCGTCGCTAATCATCTCCATGGTCTGTTCCATGTTCGTCATCAGGTTGCCGTGGGTCAGCATTGCGCCTTTGGGCACGCCCGTGGTGCCGCCGGTATATTGCAGGCAGGCGATATCGTCGGGCGACAGAACGCTGGAATACCCTTCGACAGCGATGCTTTTGCGGGCGCTTTTCTGGCGTCCCGCCTCAATCGCGTCGGGCAGACGGATATGGGGCAAGGTGATCGGGGCCAACGTGCGGTCCCAGTGTTTTTGCACCAGCCGCACGATACCGCGCGGCATGGCGGGGAAAAATTCGGCCACTTGGGTGACGATGATATTGGGAATGGGATGACCCTTGAGGGCTTGGGTCAGCTTGTCGGCAAAAATGTCCACCACAATCAGGGCCTGGGGTTCGGCATCCGCAAACTGGTGTGCCATTTCCTCGGCCGTATAGAGCGGATTGACGTTTACGACGACGCAGCCCGCCTTCAAGACCGCAAAGGCCGCCACCGGAAAGGACAGACAGTTGGGCATTTGGATCGCAACCCTGTCACCCTGCTTGAGACCCGCCGTTTCGCGCAGATAGACGGCGAGGCCATCGGACATCTCGTCAACCTGTTTGAACGTAAGCGAGCCATTCATTCCGTTCGGCAGGCAGGCCGTAAACGCTGTCTTGCCACTATAGAGGTGCGACGCAGCGCTCACCATGTCGCCGATGGTTCGGAACTGCGCTGTCTCAATCTCGGTGCGCATAGACGGACCGTAATACGCGGTCCACGGATGAAACGACTGGCTCATAATCCCTCCCAAGATCATAGAGCCACCGTACAGGCTCATCGTATGTATATGCAGAAATTTTTGTGACATGACAGTTACTTCACGTCAATCTTGAATGG
>JAGGNB010000143.1 GCA_017886375.1 Octadecabacter sp. | reverse complement strand
ATCGCCAGCAACACGAAGTTGGCGATAAGCAGCTATGCTGTGGTACCAGATCCCGCTGACCTTTTCTGTCAGCCTTGATGTGATGCCCTCGATGGTGCTGCTCACCTCGATTTATTACGGCGCGATTTATGGCGGGCGGATTTCGTCATCCTGCTGAACACCCACGGTGAAGAACCGGCGACGATGACCACACTTGACGGCTACCCAATGGCCAAAGCGGGTCTGCAAAAAACGGCTTTGCGATGCCCCGGGCCGCCATCACGTAGATGAACGACCCAAGGATCACGACGGCCCCGAAAATGCGGTCCGAGATACGCATTACTGAATAACGCCAATCTAACGGACGGTTCTTCGGTGGAAGCAATGACGCAATAAACCCACCTTTGGAAATCGTCCCCAGCTTTGGCGAATGGCGCGAGGCCGTTTTCCATCATGGCTGTTTTCCAGTCATCAGATTCAGCAACCGCTTGCAGGCGTGCGGCCCAAGCTTTGAAGTCTTGGTCAGAAATGTCCTTTGGCACGTACAAGCCACGCCAGTTTACGGCGACCACATCGATGCCTTGTTCAACCGCTGTCGGGATGTCTTTCAAGCCTGGAACGCGTTCTACAGTGAGAACGGCCTGCCCACGGACGTCAACGGATCGATGAAACCCACAATTTCGGACATGTCGCCCGTCATACCTTGGGTGAAATCGCCGACGGTCTGTGTGACCGCATCAGCGCCGCCATCAATGCCGATGTATTTGATGTCCGTAGTGTCGGTGAAACTGGCTTCTTACATGACCATCAAAACCTTGAGGTGGTCGAAACCACCCGAAGACGATCCAGCTGCAAAGGCAACAGATGATCGCATCAACCAGATTGGCAAAATCTTGTCAGATATCGGCCAAGTCGACAGCCCTGTTCAGGTTACGAACATGGCAGGCGTCGGTGGCGGCCTTGCGTTTTCCCACGTGGTCAACGAACGCCAGACCGACGCCGACCTGATCATCGCTGCGTCACAAGCCACCACCGGGGTTGGCAGGTGCGATACATTCGGCAGCCATAGCCGATGTTGCGCCTATGCTCAGCGCGACGCTGACAGACAGCCCTTCATATTGAGATACTTCATAAGTTCCCCCCAGACCGTTAAGGGCAAACACCCCATCTCCATAGTGTCGATTTCTGACTTTGAATCAGGGTCGTCGTGAACGCTGACTTGCGCAGGATCATAGTGTCTAGCCCACTGGAAACGGACAGGGGGGCGTGACATGGGCTAGCGCGCACACTAAGACGCAAACCAACCGTATAATGAGGCTATCATGTCTGCCACCACAGTTCTGTTCACCCTTGCCGAAAACCCGCCCGCGCGGATGGATAAGGCGCTGGCGCTGAATGTCCCGCTTGATGCGTCGCTTAGCCGGTCGCGCCTGATGCGTTTGCTGGCGGATGGGGCTGTGCAGGTGAATGGCACAGTGGTGACAGACCCGCGCGCAAGGCCGGTTGAAGGCGATACTGTTGAGATATCTGTGGAGATCGCGGACGACTACCACGTCTTGCCCGAAAACATTCCGCTGGATGTGGTGTTTGAAGACGATGATCTGATCGTCATCAACAAACCAACTGGCATGGTCGTGCATCCGGCCCCCGGCACGCCGGGTGGCACATTGGTGAATGCGCTGCTGCATCACTGCGGCGATGCGCTGTCTGGAGTAGGTGGCGAAAAGCGCCCCGGTATCGTGCATCGCATCGACAAGGAAACCAGTGGGTTGTTGGTCGTGGCCAAAACGGACCGCGCCCATCACGGGCTGGCCGCACAGTTCGAAGCGCACACGGTCGAACGCCATTACCGCGCCATTTGTTATGGTGTGCCGGATTCCAACGATCCACGCGTGCGTGGCATCAAGGGCGCGAGCTTTGAGCCTGGGAATATTCTGAAACTGCAAACCCAACTGGCCCGCCACAAACATGACCGCCAGAAACAGGCGGTCATCTGGCACAATGGCCGTCACGCCGTGACGCGCGCCCGCGTTGTGCAGCCATTGGGTAACCCAGCAGTGGCCGCGGTGATGGATTGTTGGCTCGAAACCGGACGTACGCACCAAATTCGCGTGCATCTGACCCATGCGGGGCACGGACTGATCGGGGATCCGACCTATGGAGGCCGTCGCAAATTGTCCGAAAAAGCGGTCGGTGAGGTCGGCAGAATCGCGGCCTATACGTTCCCGCGCCAAGCGTTACATGCAGCAACATTGGGGTTTCAGCACCCCGTCAGCAAAGAAATGCTGCGGTTCGAGGCGCCGATGCCGGCCGATATGGTCGGGCTTATTGCCGCCTTGGGTGGGTCGGAAGGTTAAGAACAGACGGGGGCGAGGGCTGAAACATACGGTCCCATGTGCGTGAGTGCACATACACATATCTGGCACATATCTGGCGAAACATTTATTAATCCTTAAGTGTATTTAGCGAGAACACGACCAGACAACCTTGAAGTGGGCGCAATGCATGCCCATATCGATGTTAAGGCCGTAAACATAACGGCAAATAATTACGAGGAGGGACATAATGAGCTCTTACGCAAATCTTCCGGCGCCAACGCCAGAACAAGGCCTAAACCGCTACATGCAGGAAATCCGCAAGTTTCCAATGCTGGAGCCGGATGAGGAATACATGCTCGCCAAACGGTGGGTGGACCATGAGGACACAGAAGCTGCACACAAAATGGTGACGTCGCACCTGCGTCTGGCTGCCAAAATCGCCATGGGCTATCGTGGCTATGGCCTGCCAACGGCCGAAGTGATTTCGGAGGCCAATGTGGGCCTTATGCAAGCTGTGAAACGCTTTGATCCCGAAAAGGGTTTCCGCCTCGCGACCTATGCGATGTGGTGGATACGTGCGTCTATTCAGGAATACGTGCTGCGGTCATGGTCTATGGTCAAGCTTGGCACGACATCGGCGCAAAAGAAGCTGTTTTTCAATCTGCGCAAAGCCAAGAACCGCATCGGTGCCTTGGAAGAAGGCGATTTGCGCCCGGAGAACGTGCAACGGATTGCCACTGATCTTGGTGTGACAGAGGCCGAAGTGGTCTCGATGAACCGCCGTATGTCTGGTGGGGACGCTTCCCTGAACGCCACTGTCGGATCTGACGGCGAAGGCACGATGCAATGGCAAGACTGGTTGGAGGATGAATCCGCCGACCAAGCAGGCGATTATGAGGCCCGCGACGAGTTGGAACAACGCCGCGAACTTATGGCCGAGGCCATGGACGTTCTGAACGATCGCGAAAAGGACATTCTGATGCAGCGTCGTTTGGCTGAAAAGACTGTGACGCTTGAAGATCTGAGCGGGCAGTACTCGGTCAGCCGTGAACGTATCCGCCAGATCGAAGTGCGCGCGTTCGAAAAGCTGCAAAAGAAGATGCAGACCTTGGCCAAAGATCGCGGGATGCTGGCGACAGTTTAAAGTAACCAGTCTAAAGCAGGGCGCTGATCGCAAGGTTGGCGCCTTTTGCTTGTGTTGTATGCCTCCGGCGGGGATATTTATGAGACAAAGGCAAATGCGAAGATATTACAATTTCGAATAGAGGGGTGGGCGACATGGCAGAACCTGTGCGCTGGGCAATTTTAGGCGCGGGCAAATTTGCGCGCGAACATATGGGGCCAGCCATTCATGCGGCGACGGGTGCGCAACTTGTGGCACTGGGCACGTCATCGCCTGACAAGGCCGCACCATTCGAAGGGTTTGCGCCCGATATTCGGGTGCATGACAGCTACGACGCGGTTTTGGCTGATCCGGATGTGGACGTTGTTTATATTCCGCTGCCCAATCACTTGCATATTGAATGGGCGATGAAAGCGCTGCGGGCGGGCAAACACGTCTTGGTGGAAAAGCCAGTGGGCCTACAAGCCGCGCAAATTGATCCGCTGATCGCCCTGCGTGATGAGACAGGCCTGGTTGCAGCCGAAGCGTTTATGATCGCCCATCACCCCCAGTGGGCGCGGGCGTGCCACCTGATTGCGGACGGTGCGATTGGTGATCTTCGCCACGTGGACGGGGTGTTTTGTTACAACAATCCTGACCTGACAAACGTGCGCTTTGATCCTGCCAAGGGCGGCGGCAGTCTGCCGGATATTGGCGTATACACAATTGGGTCGACGCGGCTGGCCACGGGCCAAGAACCGCTCGAGATTACCCATGCAGACATCGATTATCTGAACGGTGTTGACGTCACGGCCCGTGTTTCGGCCAGATTTGACGGGTTTACGGCCCACTGGGTGACAGCAATGAACGTGCACAATACCCAACGCATGACGTTCCTTGGCAGCGAAGGGCGTATTCATCTTAGCGCACCTTTCAACGCTGGAACCTACGGCGAGGCGCAGCTGGAATTACACCAAAGCGACGGGTCGGCGCGGCTTGAACGCTGGCCCGATTACGCACAATATGTGACCCAAGTTGAGGCGTTTTGCGCGTCTGTTCGCACTCGCGCGCCTTATGCGTGGTCTCTTGAGGACGCGCGCGGCACGCAAAGAGTCATTGATGCGGTTTATGCAGCGGCCGTCCCGCGCTAGTCTGACCAAGTAACAAGGAGAAGAAAACATGTCCGACCCACATGAGTTCGATGACGTCATGCCGGAAAATACCTCGAGGCGGGAGCCGGAAAAGCCGGTTCAGGAAGGTCTGTTGATGCGGCTGATCTTTATGATCCTGATCTCGATCATGATAAGTTTCGCCAGTACAGTGATTGGCGTTTTGGCCGTGTTGCAATTTATCATCATGCTGGTCAACGACAAACAACCCAATGAGCGGATCGCCGCATTGGGCACCGATGTGGGTATCTGGGTCGCCAAGGCGACACGGTATCAGACCGCGGCGTCTGAGCATAAACCTTGGCCGTGGACGGAGTTGGATTAATTCATGGCCGGTGGTTGGGCAAAAGACGGTGCGGTGTCTGAACAGATTGAGGCGTCAATTGACGATGAATTGGCCCGCATGAAGGCCCGCAAGATCCCGCTGGGGGAGAGTTTTACCCATTGCGCGGAGTGTGAGGAGCCAATTGCCGAGGCCCGCCGGGCGGCGATCGTCGGCGTCAAGCTGTGCATCGAATGTCAGAATGAACGCGACGGTGCGATTAAGACCCGCGGCGGCATTAACCGGCGCGGGTCCAAAGACAGTCAGCTAAAATAAGGGCTTAGCCTTCCATCGCTTCCAGCTCATCAATCATGCTTTCGATCATCCCAAGCCCCTTGGCCCAGAAGGCTGGGTCTGATGCGTCAAGGCCGAACGGCGCGAGCAATTCGCTGTGGTGCTTTGATCCGCCTGCCTTGAGCATGTCGAAGTATTTATCTTTGAAATCCTCGCCCATGTCCTCATAGACCGCGTAAAGCGCGTTCACGAGGCCGTCGCCAAATGCATAGGCGTAGACGTAAAAGGGCGAGT
>JAGGNB010000052.1 GCA_017886375.1 Octadecabacter sp. | reverse complement strand
TTCTGGCCCACCAATTGACGCTTGCACTTGCCCGTGCGCAACAGCGACGCGGCAAGGGACGCGTGACAGCGGGTGATGGCGCAAAGCAGGCTAAAGTTCTGGCCGCGTTGGGTTTTTCCCCCACAGGTGCGCAGGTCCGCGCCACCGCCGAGATTGCTGAAGACATGGCCAAACCGTACCGGATGAACCGATTGCTGCAAGGCGATGTGGGGTCTGGTAAAACGCTGGTGGCGTTGATGGCTTTGCTGAATGCGGTTGAGGCTGGCGGGCAGGGCGTGATGATGGCCCCGACAGAAATCCTCGCGCGTCAACACCTCGAAGGACTGCGTCCCCTTGCCGAAGGCGCGGGCGTGGTGCTCGAATTGCTGACCGGACGTGACAAAGGCGGTGAGCGTCGCGCAAAGCTAGAGGCGCTGGCGGCAGGCGACATCCACATCCTTGTTGGCACCCATGCGGTGTTCCAGAAAGACGTGGTGTTTGCCGATTTGCGCCTTGCAATCATCGACGAACAGCACCGTTTCGGCGTGGCACAACGCATGGAATTGGGCGCAAAGGGCGCGTCGGTGGATGTATTGGTGATGACGGCCACACCGATCCCGCGGTCTTTGGCATTGGCGCAATACGGCGACATGGACGTCAGCGTGTTGGACGAAAAACCACCCGGACGCAGCCCTGTGACAACGGCGTTGGTGGCGACATCAAAGATGGATCAGGTGATTGAGCGACTGCGCGCCGCGGTCGCTGACGGGCGGCAATGCTACTGGGTTTGCCCATTGGTTGAGGAATCCGAGGTCAGCGATATGACCGCCGCAGAAGACCGGTTCAAACGGTTGCGCGCAGCATTGGGTGAGGATGTTGTCGGGCTGGTCCATGGCCAGATGCCGCCCGCCAACAAGGACGCGGCGATGCGTGGGTTCGTGTCTGGCGAGACCAAGGTGTTGGTCGCAACGACTGTGATCGAGGTTGGGGTAAACGTCCCCAATGCGTCAATCATGGTCATCGAGCGTGCCGAAAGTTTCGGGTTGGCGCAACTGCACCAACTGCGCGGGCGTGTCGGACGTGGGACAACCAAATCGACCTGTCTGTTGATGTATCAAGCGCCACTGTCCGAAAGCGGACGCCAAAGACTTGAAATTATGCGCGAAACCGAAGACGGGTTTCGGATTTCGGAAGAAGATCTGGCGATGCGCGGCGCTGGCGATGTGATCGGCACCGCGCAATCAGGGCTGCCAAGGTTTCGGATCGCCGATCTGGAACGTCAGACAGCGCTCATGGCGTTGGCGCAGACCGACGCGCGAAAACTTCTATTGGACGACCCGAAACTTGAATCCGCGCGCGGGGCGGCAGCACGAACGCTTTTGTGGCTTATGGAACAAGATAAGGCAATTCGTTTAATTTCAGTGGGTTAGGTTGTTTTTGACCTTTTTGTTCACTTTTGTTCCTAAAAAGTTCTTGCATTACGAAACCGTTAATGAGAACAAAGAGGCAACAAAGAGAACAGCAAGAGGAGCAGTTAAATGGCCAAGGAAATCAAAAACGTACTCGTTCGGTCGTCCGATACGATCGTCGCAGATGCACTTGGCATGGCGGCCCTCATTGTGATGCTTTTTGCGGCTTTGAGCCTGCCGAATATCTTTTAAGTTACCTGTCTGCCTACCCCGCGTTTCGTGCCGGTGCCCTCAGATCCTCTGTCCCAACGTTTGATCTGTTGATGTCCGACACTGCCTGTCATTGACCCAATCCGGAACCTGCCGTTCCAATATTGAACCGGTCCCACACGAAACGTATACCTACCGCCGCTTTCCTCTGTCCCGGAAAGCGGCGGTTTTTTCTTTTCTGGTCAGATGTTTAGGCGGATTTCGATTTGCGCGCGTCAACGAAAGCGTCAAGTGTGGCATCAAATGCCAATAATATTGATGCATGTCGGTTCTTGTACTCAGCCGCAGGGCCAAGAACCTCAAGCCCATCAAAGGGCGCATCTGGCGTTGGTCCGCCGGATTTTAACATTGCGAACAGCTGATCCCGTCCGGTCTGCACTTCGGCCTCGGATCGACCGACAATGTTGTGCCCGACCACCGCCGCAGAGGCTTGGCCGAGCGCACAGGCTTTCACATCTTGCCCGAACCCAACGATCTTGTCGCCGTCTAGCGCCAAATCAACGGTCACCGTCGACCCGCACAGCGGCGAGCGGCGTTTGGCCGTTCCGTCCGGCGCACTTAGACGGGTGCGATGGGGAATATCGGCTGCAAGACCCAAAATGCGGGTCGAATATAGGTTGATCAGGTCGCTATCAGTCGTCATGGAAATTTGCCTTTCGCGCGTGTTCTCCATAGATAGTCTCGCGAGACCAACTTGCCAAAGGAAAACCTGTTATGTCCTTCGATCCAGAGACTTTGATGTATGATTCCAACGGCTTGATCCCATGCATTGCGCAACAAGACGACACCGGAGAGGTGTTGATGATGGCGTGGATGAATGCAGACGCGGTGGCGATGACCTTGCAAACCAAACGCGTGACGTATTGGTCGCGGTCGCGTCAAGCGTTCTGGATCAAGGGGGAAACGTCGGGACACACGCAGGAACTGATCGATCTACGTCTTGATTGTGATCGCGATTGTTTGCTGGCCGTCGTGCGTCAAATCGGGGCGGCGTGCCACACCAACCGACGGTCGTGTTTTTACACGTCCGTGACATCTGGCAACGAGGTCGAGTTGATGATGCCGCAGGATTAAAGCCCGACCATACGACGAACATCATCAGGGCTGATACCATCGGCGCGATATTTGGCTATGGCGCGCGCGTCGTCGCGTTTGGCCAACCGTTTGCCAGCGCTGTCGCGGATCAATCGATGATGATGGTAGATCGGCGTTGGCAGGCCCATAAGCCGCTGCAATATAACGTGAATTTTCGTGGCATCAAACAGGTCTTCGCCGCGAACCACATGGGTGACGTCCTGTGCTGCGTCATCCAACACAACGGACAAATGATACGATGTGCCCATATCGCGCCGTGCCAGCACGATGTCACCGATATCGCTGATCGCGTCCTCAGCAGTGAATTCGATCAGGCCGGTTTCGCCGTTCGGGCCGTGGCCCGTTTCGTGAAACGAAAAGCGGGTTTGAGCCACGGCAGAAGTCATTAAAAGCCGCAACGCTGCGTCCTTGGGGGCGTGTTCGTTCGCAGATATTGCCTGATGACTGCGACAAGTCCCGGGGTAGATCACGCCATCAGGGCCGGTGGGCAGGTCTGCCCCTTCTTGCGGTGCGCCAAGCGCGTCGATCACATCGCGACGGCTGCATGTGCAGGCAAAGACGTGATGACCCGCCCACAACCAGTCGAGTTTTTCGCTGTAACGCGCAAGTCGTTGTGACTGGCGCATCACCGGCTGCGGCCACGACAGACCAAGCCAGTGCAGGTCCGCAAATATCTGTGCTTCCCACTCCGGACGCACCCGTGTGCGGTCAATGTCTTCAATACGCACAAGAAATTCGCCACCCATGGCCGTGGCCATGTCCTGCGCTAAGAGCGCTGAATACGCGTGGCCAAGGTGTAATGGACCCGTGGGCGATGGTGCAAAGCGCGTGATCATCGGCGTCTGTCGGATAGGTTTTCCATGCTGTCAGCCTAGGGGTGCAAATCAGCTGTCGTCCAGAGCGGATTGATCCAGCCATGCCTGCCATTCAACTTTGGCGCGGTCAGTGTAGGCTTTGTAACGATCCTTGCGCCCGCGACGGCCGCTTTTTAAGCCGTCAACGGGGGGGAAGAGGCCAAAATTCACGTTCATCGGCTGGAACGTCTTGGCATCTGCGCCGCCGGTGATGTGGGTGACAAGCGCGCCGGTTGCGGTGGTGTTTGGCACCGGCCCTAAAGTTTCACCGCGCATTTCAGCGACCGCCAATCGCCCAGCAAGCAGACCCATCGCGGCGGATTCAACGTAGCCTTCGACGCCGGTGATCTGACCCGCAAACCGGATATTAGGCTTGGATTTCAGGCGCATTTGACCATCAAGAAGGGTTGGCGAATTCAGGAATGTGTTGCGATGGATGCCGCCAAGGCGCGCAAAGTTCGCATTCTCAAGTCCAGGAATACGTTTGAAAACATCGGTTTGCGCACCGTACTTCATCTTGGTTTGAAACCCGACGATATTGTAAAGCGTCCCCAATGCATTGTCGCGGCGCAGCTGCACGACGGCATATGGTTTGTTTTGCGGGTCGTGTTCATTGGTAAGGCCGACGGGTTTCATCGGGCCAAAGCGCAATGTCTCGCGGCCGCGTTCGGCCATGACTTCGATGGGGAGGCATCCATCGAAGTAACCTGCTGTTTCGCCTTCTTTAAATTCGGTTTTTTCGGCCGCGAGAAGGGCGTCGATGAAGGCCTCATAGTCGTCCTTGGTCATCGGGCAGTTGAGGTAGGCCGTCTGCTCTTCGATCGTTTCGCCCTTGTCATAACGCGACTGCATCCAGGCTTTGGTCATATCGATGCTGTCATGGTACAGGATCGGCGCGATTGCGTCGAAAAATGCCAGTGCTTCAGCGCCGGTTTCCGCAGCGATCGCGGTCGCCAATTTGCCGGATGTGAGCGGACCTGTGGCGATAATCCACTGGCCATCATCAGGCAATCTGTCAATTTCTTCGTATGAAACCGATATGTTAGGGTGCGCGGTTAATGTGGCTGTAACCGCTTCTGCAAAGAGTTCGCGATCAACGGCCAATGCACCACCTGCGGGCAGTTTGTGCTTGTCAGCCGTGGTCATGATGATCCCGCCAGCAGCGCGCATTTCCCAGTGCAACAGTCCCACGGCGTTTTGCTCATCATCATCGGATCGAAACGAGTTGGAACACACCATTTCCGCGAGATTGCCGGTCTGGTGGGCGAAGGTTTCGACCTTTGGGCGCATCTCGTGGATCACCACGTTCACGCCAAGGTTGGCCGCCTGCCAAGCTGCTTCAGATCCGGCCATTCCGCCGCCGATGATGTGCAATGTATTGTTCATATGGTGTGGGATAGGCTGTCACGCACGGGTTGAAAAGGGGGCAAAATCGCAGGGCACATCCTGTACACACGCTGTACACCGCCTGTACACAGAAGAGGCATACGAAGTATCACGACGACGACGTTTCATCGGATGCGAAAAGGCCCGCACGTATGCGGGCCGATCAAAGGTAAGCTGGCGTTCTAGTAGCCGCGTATGACGGTTTCGAAGATCCCGCGCCGATCAAACGTCGTACCACGCGCAGCCCCGAATTCGATGTTTGCACCCAATCCAATGTAGCCGCTGTCGGTACCACCGCCTGTGACGTTGCCAAGTTCGGCATAGACGCTTGGACCTTGTGCAAAGCTGTATTCGGCACCAGCGCTGATGCGAGTGTAATCGACGTTGCCGATATCACCCAATCCAATGTTAGCGGTCGCCGAGATCGTATCGCTGATTTCATATTCACCGCTGAGCCCGAAGACGGACGTGTCGTCATCGTTGTCATAGAGGGCGATGTAGCCTTCGACCCCCAGCGCACCAGTTTCATATCCGGCTTCAAAACCCCCAAAGGCCGAACCATTGCCACTTAAGGAGTCAACTCCGTAAAAACCGCCAATCGATGTCTGATCGTTGACATGAAAAATGCCGTGCAGGGTAAAGTTGGTAACGTCGTCAGACAGAATCGACAGATCGTAGATCGAAACATCGCCAGCAATGCTCACATTGCGGTTGATCGAATATTCCAAAGCAGCGGAATAGTTGACAACGGTTGAATCGCCGCCGTCACTAAATCCGTACGCATCGATTGTCAGTTCGCCACCGCTGAACCCTTGGGCCATCGCGGATGTCGACAGGGCCGTCAGGCTGACGGCTGTCAGGATCGTTTTGATTAACATGTTGCTCGCCTCAGATTTTTGATGGGGGTTGATCCCCCTTAATTCTTTGTACGACGCGAAACAGACAAAATGCAATCCCGTTAAGTCGGATCGTCAGGCACTGCGGCCTCTTCGTCCTCATCCGCTCGATCGGCAATATACGCGACTGACACGACGATTTCGTTCTTGCCCGTGTTGAAGACTTTGACGCCCCCAGCTGAGCGTGAGCGGAACGAGATGCCTTCAACTGGAACGCGGATCGATTGGCCCTTGGATGTGGCGAGCATGATCTGGTCGTCCATTTCCACAGGGAAGGATGCGACGATTTCGCCGCCGCGCATGGCTTTGTCCATCGCCGTCACACCCATGCCGCCGCGTCCGCGCAGGGGATAGTCGTGCGAGGAGGACAATTTTCCGGACCCGCCAGCGGTGATGGTCAGGATCAGATTTTCGGCAGCCGACATTTCAGCGTAGCGTTCCTGTGTGATGTTGCCTGCAGGCACGTCTTCGTCCTCAATTTCTGCATCATCAGCTAGACCCGCCATGGCACGGCGCATTTTGAGATAGGCGGCGCGTTCGTCGGATTCAGCCTCAAAATGGCGGATCACCGACATTGACACAATTTTGTCGTCGCCCTTGAGGCGGATGCCACGCACACCCAGTGAGGCGCGCGAGTTGAAGACCCGCACATCCGTGGAGGCAAAGCGAATGGCACGACCGGAATTGGTGACCAACATAACGTCATCATCGTCCGAACAGATGCGCGCGTTGATAAGTTGCACGCCCTCATTCTCGCCCTCAAATTTCATTGCGATCTTGCCGTTGCGCATGACCTTGGTGAAATCAGACAGTTTGTTGCGGCGCACGGTGCCCGCAGAGGTCGCGAACACGATCTGAAGGTCGTCCCAGTCTTTTTCATCGCGATCCACTGGCATGATCGCGGCAATGGAAACACCCGTCGGGATCGGCAGGATGTTGACGATCGCCTTGCCTTTGGACGTGCGCGACCCTTGTGGCAGGCGCCATGTTTTGAGTTTGTAAACCATGCCGTCGGTTGTGAAAAACAACAGCTGCGTGTGGGTGTTGGCCACGAACAGCGTCGTGACGACGTCGTCTTCTTTCAGGCTGCCACCGGAAACGCCTTTGCCGCCGCGTTTTTGTGCGCGGAAATCAACCAAAGCGGTGCGTTTGATGTAGCCAGTTTCGGTCACGGTGACGACCATGTCTTGGGATTCGATCAGGTCTTCGTCTTCCATGTCGCCGGACCAGTCGACGATTTGCGTACGACGGGGCACGGCAAACAGGGTTTTACATTCTGCCAACTCGTCCGTGATGATCTGCATGATCCGTTCGCGCGAGCCGAGGATCGCGAGGTATTCTTTGATTTTTCCAGCCAGCTCTTCCAGTTCGTCCGTGACTTCTTTGACGCCGATCTGGGTCAGGCGTTGCAGGCGTAGCTCAAGTATGGCGCGGGCTTGAATTTCGGACAGGTTGTAGGTGCCGTCTGCGTTGGCTGGATGGGTCGGATCGTCGATCAACAAAATGAACGGCAGGATTTCTGCCGCAGGCCATGCGCGGGTCATCAAGGCAGCGCGCGCTGACGGCGCATCGGCAGAGGCGCGGATGGTGGCGACGACTTCGTCCACATTGCTGACCGCCACGGCGAGACCACAGAGGACATGGGCGCGGTCGCGGGCTTTGTTGAGCTCGAACGCGGTGCGGCGGATAACGACGTCCTCGCGAAAATCGAGGAACGAGGTCAGGAAGCGGCGCAGCGTCAGGGTTTCTGGGCGACCGCCGTTTAGCGCCAGCATGTTGCAGCCGAAATAGGTTTGCATCGGGGTGAAGCGGAACAATTGGTTCAGCACGACTTCGGCGGTGGCGTCGCGTTTGAGTTCGATGACCACCCGTACGCCGTTGCGATCGGATTCGTCTTGGACGTGGGAAATGCCTTCGATCTTTTTGTCGCGCGCCGCTTCGGCGATGCGGTCAATCATCGTCGACTTGTTCACCTGATAGGGGATTTCGGTGATGATGATCGCAAAGCGGTCTTTGCGAATTTCCTCGGTGTGGGTTTTTGCCCGCGTGATGACGCTGCCGCGCCCTTCAAGGTAGGCTTTGCGCGCACCGGTGCGGCCTAACATAATGCCGCCCGTTGGAAAGTCAGGACCCGGAATATATTCGATCAGGTCTTCGGACGTCAGGTCAGGGTTTTCAATCAGGCCGAGGCAGGCATCAATGACTTCGCCCAAGTTGTGCGGCGGGATGTTGGTGGCCATGCCGACGGCAATACCGCCCGCGCCATTGACCAGCATGTTCGGGAAACGTGACGGCAGGACAGTCGGTTCACGGTCTTTGCCATCGTAGTTGTCTTGGAAATCGACGGTGTCTTTGTCGATGTCGGCCAGCATATAGGCCGCTGGTTTGTCCATGCGCACTTCGGTGTAGCGCATGGCGGCCGGATTGTCGCCGTCCATGGATCCAAAGTTGCCCTGACCGTCCAGAAGCGGCAGCGACATCGAGAAATCCTGCGCCATACGCGCCAGAGCGTCATAGATCGCGCTGTCGCCGTGGGGGTGGTATTTACCCATAACATCGCCCACAGCGCGGGCGGATTTACGGTAGGCTTTGTCATGCGTGTTTCCGGCTTCATACATCGCATAAAGAATGCGGCGATGCACCGGTTTTAGACCATCGCGCAGGTCTGGAATGGCGCGGCTGACGATCACCGACATGGCATAGTCGAGATAAGAGGTTTTCATCTCTGCGGTGATGGAAATTTGCGGGCCGTCGTATACGGGACGTTCCGGCGGCATTTCTTCAGTGTTTTCAGGAGCTTCTGGTGTATCGTTCATGGGGTCCGCCTGCCTAAATTTGGCGCCCGTAGGGCCGCCCTATATCTTGTTACCTAGAGTGTATCAGAGGCTAGGGATGGGGTGCAACGAGGCTTTTCGAATGGGCAGCGCCCATCCGATAAAGAGGGGGCCAGCCCCCGTCGCAGTGCGACCCCCCCCCGGGATATTTTTGAAGCAAAGACGCGGTTGTAGTGCGTTATTTTGCGCGCTTCAGCATGCCGTAAAGATCGCGGGGATCATCGGGATCGGCCAGCATGTCGAGGGGTTCAAAAAAGGGAGTGCCTTGAATGGCGTCTTTGATGCAGCGCAAGGCAGAGAAGTCTTCGATGGCGAAACCGACGCTGTCAAACAGCGTGATTTGTTTGTCGGCGATGCGCCCAACGTGGCGACCTGCGAAGACGTCGTGCAGTTCGATGACGGGGTGGTGGGCGTCGAGGGCTTGAATTTCGCCTTCTATGCGGGTTTGCGGCGGGTATTCTACGAAAATATCGGAGCGATACAGGATGTCGGAGTGCAGTTCGGTTTTACCGGGGCAATCGCCGCCGATGGCGTTGATGTGCACACCAGCGCCGACCATGTTGTCGGTCAGAACTGTGGCGTTTTGTTTGTCTGCAGTGCAGGTCGTGATGATCTGCGCACCCGCGACCGCATCCTCGGAGGTTGTGCATGCAGTGACGTGCAGACCGCTGTTTTCCAGATTGGCCGCACATTTCTTGGTGGCGGCTGGATCGATGTCATACAGGCGCACATGGGTGATGCCGCAAATGGCCTGAAACGCGCGGCATTGGAATTCCGATTGCGCGCCGTTGCCGATCATCGCCATGGTTGTGGCCCCTTTGGGAGCAAGGTGTTTGGCGGCCAGCGCGGACATGGCTGCCGTGCGCAGCGCAGTGAGCATTGTCATTTCAGATAGCAGAACCGGATAACCGGATTGTACATCAGCGAGCAGGCCGAAGGCGGTGACGGTTTGCAGCCCTTCGGCGGTGTTTTTCGGGTGGCCGTTCACATATTTGAAGCCGTAAAGTTCGCCGTCTGATGTTGGCATCAATTCGATCACGCCGACGTCCGAATGGGAGGCCACGCGCGGGGTTTTGTCAAATTCGTCCCAGCGCAAGAAATCTTCTTCGATCGCATCAGCGATGCGGATCAACATGGTGGACAGCCCGTTGGCATTGACCAGACGCATCATATTTTCGACGGAGACGAAGGGCACAAAGGCTTTGTGCGAGGGGGCGAGGTTTGGGGCGTTGGTCATGATAATACCTTTGAGCGAGAGTTGAATGTGATGCCAGTGACCCTGCAGCGGGCGGATAAGCGTGCGGCGGCGCCAGGCGAACGATCTTGTTGAGACCTTAGGCGAACGATCTTGTAGGGCGGTCAAACACGCGGCGGCCCATAAGGGACGCGGTGAGGTCGACCATAAGAGAGGCGGTTTTGCCGCGTTCGTCCATGAACGGATTGAGCTCAACCAGGTCCAGCGAGGTGACGCGGGCGCTGTCGTGCAGCAGTTCCATCACCAGATGCGCCTCGCGCAGGGTCGCGCCACCGGGGACGGTCGTGCCGACGGCGGGCGCTATGTCAGGATCGAGGAAATCAACGTCGAGCGAGACGTGCAGCAGGCCGTCGGCGGCCGCAACTTTGGTGAGGAATTCAGCCAAGGGCGCGCGAATGCCGCCCTCATCGATGGCGCGCATGTCAGCGATTTCGACGTTTGTGTTCGCAAGGGCGGCGTGTTCGGCGGGATCGACGGAGCGCAGGCCGATCATGCAGATGTTTTCTGTCGGGACTGGATTGGTCACGACTGGAAAGTCATCAAACCCCGCCTGGCCGCTGAGATAGGCGACGGGTGTGCCGTGCAGATTGCCGCTGGCTGTCGTTTGCGGTGTATGAAAATCGCTGTGCGCGTCAAGCCACAAAACGAACAGCGGCTTGCCGATGCTGGCCGCGTAATCCGCGATGCCAGTCACAGAGCCGAGCGCGAGGGAATGATCGCCGCCCAGAAAGATCGGCAGTCCTTTGGGGGCCGCGTCTTTGGCGGCTTTATTCAATGTGCGGGTCCAGCCGACAGTTTGGGGCAGGGCGATCAGGTGGTCATGTTCGGGAATGTCTGTGTCTTGCGCCGTGAGGTTGCCAAGGTCGGTCACAGAATGGCCAAGCTCTGTCAGGATGTCGCCCAGACGTGCTGTGCGAAAGGCGTCCGGCCCCATGATACAGCCCTTTCGGTCTTTGCCGCTGTCTACGGGCGCGCCGATGAGAATGATGTTTTGCGGTGTCATGTGGTGGCTCCTGTCTGGTTGGGTGCATCATCGCGGGGGTTGTGGCGGAGGGGAAGCCAGCGCATTGTGCAATTTGGGTGGTAATTGCGCAAAATGGATAGATCATATGGACGATTTGGATAGTAAACTGGTGCAGGCGTTGCAACGTGACGGCCGCGCGGCGGTGTCCGAACTCAGCGCGGATCTGGGTGTCACGCGGGCGACGATCAAAGCGCGGATGGACCGGTTGCGGACTTCGGGTGAGATCGCGGGCTTTACGGTTTTGACCCGCGCCGATGTTGTGGCCCATCCCGTGCGGGGTTTGATGATGTTGGGGATTGAGGGGCGGGGCACCGAAAAGGTCATGCGCGCGCTGTCGGCGATGGTTGAGGTGCAGGCGGTACATTCGACGAACGGCACATGGGATTTAATTGTCGAGATCGGAACAGAGACGCTGGATGCGCTGGACGCTGTGTTGTTTGCAGTTCGGCGCATGGATGGTGTCACACGTTCGGAGACGAGTTTGCTTTTGTCGACGCGACGTGCGGGGCGCTAGGGACGCGTCACCATTTACGGACCTGCGATGCGTTAGGGGCGGATCGAATTTGCTTTGCAAATCCGACAGGGGGGGGGCGCTGCCCCGCGCTGCGCGCCCCCCGGGATATTTTCGAGACAAAGGCAGGGGGGCAGTGAGAGAGCGGATTAGCGGCGGGCGGCGGCGATCCAGACGGTGACCAAGGCCAGCGATATCAGCGCATTAAAAGAGGCCATCGACAGGCCCATCAGCGACCAAACCACGTCGTCACACATGACAATCGGTGTGATGTCAGTGCTGAGTAAGTTGTTTGTGTCCAATGCGCCCGAGCCGGAGCAGCTTGTCGGACCTTCCCACCAGTCGCGTTCCACGCCTGTATGATAGAGGCCAATTGCGCCTGTTGTCAGCGCCGCGAGGCCACCCAAAAGCGCGAGTTGGGTTTGCAGCCGCGTCAGAACCAATGCCAGCAGACCAATAACGATGGCCACCGCGTGGGGCCAGCGTTGCCAGAGACACATTTTGCACGGCGCGTAACCGAGCCATTGAAAGAGGAATGCACCTGCGAGGAGGGCGAAGCTACCAAAGGCGGCAAGGGCGATGAGTTGTGATTTGGTCATAAGTAGCGCACTAGAACGAAGCCGCCGACCAGCACAATGCAAAAGGCTGTGAACATAAGGCCGAGACGCTTTTCGATGAAGGTGCGGATCGGTTCGCCAAATTTCCAAAGGAGCGTCGCGATGATGAAGAACCGCAGCGCGCGCGCGAGGATGGAGGTAAAGATAAACGTCCCCAGCGGCATGGCCGTCGCACCGGACATGATCGTGATGACCTTATAGGGAAAGGGCGTGATCCCCGCGACAAGGACGGCCCAGAACCCCATATCGTTAAAGCGGGTGCTGAATTCCGCCATGTAATCGGCCTTGCCCAAGGCCTGAAGGATCGGGCCACCAATCGTTTCCATGGCGAACATACCGATTGCATAGCCGAGCAAACCGCCAAGCACACTTGCCAGTGTGGCCACGCCTGCGATCAGGAACGCACGGCGCGGCGAAGCGATAATCATCGGGATCATCAATAAATCTGGCGGGATCGGAAACACCGAACTTTCGATAAATGCGACAAACGCGAGCGCCCAAAGCGCATAAGGAGAATGCGCGAGGGACAGCGTCCAGTTGTAGAGTCGACGGATCATAGGAACTGCTCGTATGTTTTGTTTGTTAGGACCAGAATTGTTAGGTCCGGATTCGTTAGGCCATGAGAAGACAGTAGGGTCAACCGCAACAATGCGCCGGGGAGTGTTCAGATGAAGTGGCAAGGCAGACGTGGAAGTCGCAACATTGAAGATCGCCGATCCGGCGGTGGCAGACGGGCTGCGGGGGGCATTGGCGGTATTGCGGGCGTGCTGATCTTGCTGGCGGGGCTGTATTTCGGGTTCGACACGTCAGGATTCGTGAATCTGGGTGGCGATGGTGCAACGCAATCCAGTTCTGAAATCACCCAAGCGGACGAGCGTGCTGCGCAGTTTGTGTCGGTGACGTTGGCTGATACGGAAGAAATCTGGACCGAGATTTTTGAAACACAGGTCGGTGCGACCTATAGGGCGCCGACGTTGGTATTGTTCAAAGACGCGACGCAGTCTCCTTGTGGCGGCGCCACGGCGCAGAGCGGGCCGTTTTACTGTCCCGGTGATAACAAGGCCTATCTTGATACCGCGTTCTTTGTGACGCTGGACGAGCGTCTGGGTGCGGGTGGTGATTTCGCCGCTGCCTATGTGGTGGCCCATGAAGTCGCGCATCACGTGCAAAATGAATTGGGCATCTTGGGGCAAGCGAACCGTCTGCGTACACAGGTTAGCGAGCGCGAAAGCAACATGATTTCAGTACAAATCGAATTGCAGGCCGATTGTCTGTCCGGCATCTGGGCGCGTTATGCGCAAGAAAGGTTCAACAGTCTTGAGAGCGGTGACATCGCAGAGGCGATGAATGCGGCCGCCCAGATTGGCGACGACACGCTGCAGCGTAACGCTGGGCGCACCGTGCAGCCGCATACGTTTACCCATGGCACATCCGAGCAGCGCCAACGCTGGTTTCAAACCGGATATGACAATCCGCAGATTACGGCCTGCAATACATTCCAGGCCAATACCCTGTAATTGACACGCAGGTGCGTTATGGCCGTTGACGCCGCGCGGGACGGGGGGTATTCGCTGCCCGTCGCGTATGCCGGTGTGGCGGAATGGTAGACGCAGGGGATTCAAAATCCCCCGATGGTGACATCGTGCCGGTTCGAGTCCGGCCACCGGTACCACTTTTGTGGTGCAGCGCGCGACACTTTCGAATCCAACAACATCTAAGAATCAAATCCCGTCTGGGATCGTAGATCAATGGTCAACAATACCTGCCATGCTGCAAGATTTGGTGAATTTTGTGAACGCCTGCCTTATTTTGCAGCCCGAATTTAGGGGCTACTGCGGGGAAAAATCACGATTATTCTCCCCAAAGGTTAATTGTCCGTGAATTTTGCGCAATTCGGTCTGAAACGGGTTAATGGCGACAAAACCAGCGGATTCAGGCCGTTGCAGACCGCCATTGTTTCCCTATGAGAAACAAAGCGTTTCTCTGACGTTGCGTCATTTCAACCTTGGGATGTAGGAATATCATCAAAGGATACCTTGGCTAATACTCTTGCCCCATTTTTCTCTTTTTTTGACACCAAACAGCCTCTATTCATAAAGGGCCCGACTTGGGGGGGCATGCTGGCTGACTGGGGAGGCCAGATCGAAATTTTTGGATTTCGGTAAATGTGTGATGTCTGCGGAAACGGGTTTTCCCCTTTCTTTTGCGGATGAGAAATTTGGTCGCATGTGCGGTCAGCGTAATTGTGAGCTGTGGCAATGAGCTGCGGATCGCCTCTGCGCGTCATCAACGGGCCGGCCGTATTAGGCTGGGCCAAGGGTAAGATGGGAAGAACGATGTCTGATTATACAATTGACTGGTCACATACGAACGTAGACGGCAACAACACGATTGCAGGTCCGGACGGTGACATTCACGTAAAGATAGCAACGCCTGAAAACGCGCAGGGCGATGAATGGTTCGTCGAGAACGGCATGCTTAAGAATTGGGATGTCACGACAAACAGTTCTGCAGACATTACGTTTTCCGAAGAGGTGGCGGACATCAAGTTCACACTTCTGGATGTTGATGCGATCGACAAGATCACGATTATGACGAAAGACGCTGACGGTAATGCGGTCGAAGTGCAATTCGAAGCCACGGGCGTTCACGCGGTGACTGGCAATATGGTCACTGGCACGCAGACAAACGCACCTGGCCCGAGCGCGGAAAACAGCGGTCAAGACATCGACATCACAATTCCGGGGCCGCTTAAGTCTTTCTGGATCGTTCTCGACGATGGACCAGATCGCAATTTTTCAGGCACCGTGGCCGTGAGCGACATCCACTTTGACATTGCGAATACCGGTGACGGTTACGTTGAAGGTGGCGCAGGCGATGACACGATCGACGTGGACTATATCGGCGACCCTGATGGCGACATGATTGACAACAACGACGAAATCCTGCCCGGCGAAGGCCCACAGGATGACATCGTTCTGGCAGGCGGTGGCGATGACTTCGTGATTGCGGGTGACGGCGATGACGAAATTTACGGCGGTGAGGGCGATGACACGCTGTGCGGCAACGATGGCGACGATGTCATCTACGCCGGTGCTGGCAACGATATCCTTGAGGGTATGAACAACAACGACGTCTTGATCGGCGGACAGGGCAACGACATCATTTATGGTGACGCGGGCAACGACGTGATGTCGGGCGGTGTTGGTGACGACAAAATGTACGGCGGCAGTGGCGAAGACGTTGCATCGGGCGGCAAAGGTGCCGACTTCATCAATATGGGATCCGGTAATGACGTGGCATACGGCGGCGTTGGCGGCGACAGCATCCTTGGCGGTGATGGCGACGACACGCTTTTCGGCGGCAACATGTCCTATGACGGCACGCAGGACTTTAACGATCTGTCCACAGGTGAACTGGTCGATGGTCAGTATATCGCAGAAGGCGTGACCATCACGTCTGCTGATCCGCGCACGCCGGTTATGGCGTTCGACACGGCCAACCCCACGGGCGGCGACAACGATCTGGCGACCGCCAATCTGGGCAAGGTTCTGATCCTTTCAGAAGACCGTGACGGCAGCGACCCGGACGACAATGCATCGGGCGGCACATTCAACATCACGTTTGAAAACCCAGCATCGGTGACGTCGCTGACGTTGCTTGACGTCGAAGAAGGCGCTTGGGTCAAGTATTACGATATGGACGGCAATCTGTTGCAGCAGGTCGATGTATCCACGGCGAACAACGGCCAGCATGTTGTGACGACAGACTTGCACAACGTTGCATCTATCAAAGTGATCCTTGCGGGTTCCGGTGCGATCGACAACCTGTCCTATTCAATCGACCCCGACAACATGGATGGCGATGACGTTATCAATGGTGGGATCGGTGAAGACTACATCGAAGGCAATGCTGGCAATGACAGCATCGACGGTGGCAAGGACGACGACGAATTGTACGGCGGCGCGGGCGATGACCGGATCTTCGGCAATGACGGCGACGACATCCAGTATGGTGGGATCGGCAACGACAATCTTGGCGGTGCTGACCGTGGTAACGACATCTACTACGGCGGCGATGGCAACGACATGGTCGAAGCGTCATACGGCGACGATACCCTGTATGGCGGTGAAGGCGACGACAACCTTTGGGCGTCTGCGGACAACGATCTGGTCTTTGGCGGCGAGGGCAACGATAGCGCTTATGGTGGCCACGGTCAGGACGTCGTGTACGGCGACGCGGGCGATGACACATTGTCCGGCGGATCCGATGCGGACACCGTTTATGGTGGCGCAGGCGATGATCTGATCGACGGCGACAAGCTGTACAAGGACGACACGGGCGCTGTAGGCGATGATGTTTTGTTTGGTGGGGCGGATGCCGACACGATCATTGCAAACGCTGGCGACACAGTGTTCGGCGGCGCGGACGGTGACGACTATGACACGCTGGACCTGACAGGTCAGGGGCCATTCTACCTCGACAATGTTGTGTCTGACACCACCACCGGCGGTAACGGCAACGGCATCAACGGCACGGTTGTGTTTGTTGATGGTGGCGGCGTCCCGACGGGTGAAACGCTGACCTTTACCGACATCGAAAACGTTATCGGTGATGAAGTGAACCGTGCACCAGTCGCAGGCGACGACACGGCGACTGTCGACGAAGACGGGTCCGTGGACATCATCGTTCTGACCAACGACAGCGATCCTGACGGCGATGATCTGGACGTGGTGACGGCAACATCCCCGAATGGCGAAGTGACCATCAATCCAGACAACACGCTGACGTTTGTGCCCGCTGACAATTTCAATGGCGAAACGAGCATCACGTACACTGTCGATGACGGCAATGGCGGTCAGGCCACGGCGACGGTGACTGTCACCGTGACCCCGGTGAACGATGATCCGGATGCGGTTGATGACAGCGACACGACAGCGTTCAACACTGCGATCACTGTTGACCTTCTGGACAATGACACAGACGTCGACATTCCCGAAGGCGACGTCCTGACGGTGACGGCAGCTTCGGTTCCGGCGTCACAAGGGTCGCTGGTCGATAATGGCGATGGCACTGTGACGTTCACGCCTGCCACGGGCTTCACTGGTGATGCGACGATCAGCTATACCATCGAAGACACGGCTGGTGCGTCCGATAGTGCGGTCCATGTTATCACAGTTGACGCAGGTCTGCTTGACGGCACCGTGGAAGGCACCGCAGGCGATGACCTGATCGATGTTGACTACTTGGGTGATCCAGAAGGCGATTTGATCGACAACAACGATGCAATCGTTGGCAATGCCGGATCCAATGACGATATCGTTGAGGCCTACGGCGGCAATGACATCATCTATTCTGGCGACGGCGACGATACGGTCTTTGGTGGCAGTGGCAACGACATGGTGTTTTCGGGCGTTGGCAATGACACGCTTTATGGCGAAGACGGTAACGATAAGCTCGAAGGATCCGGTGGCGAAGATAAACTTTACGGCGGCGAAGGGGACGATGACCTTTGGGGCGGCGCGAACAACGATCTGATCATCGGCGGCGCGGGCAACGATTCTGCTAATGGCGGCGGCGGCGATGATATCATTCGCGGTGGTGCTGGAAATGATGTTCTTGAGGGTCACAACAACAATGACATGTTGTTTGGTGGCAGCGGCGATGACAGCCTGTTCGGTGGATCTGGCGACGACAAAATCGAAGGCGGTTCGGGCAACGACGTGATCGAAGGCGGCCTTGGCAACGATGATCTTTGGGGCGCGTCTGGTGACGATTCCGTCTACGGTGGACGTGGCAACGACACGATCATGACAGCCGAAGGCAAAGACTATGTCGAAGGTGGTGACGGCAACGACATCATCGATACCGGCAACGACGAGAACCCGTTCACAACCGACCCGGGCCAGAATCTGCCCGATCAGGGCTACCCGGGTCAGTATACTGCGGACCTCGACCCGAATGACGACCTTGATACGGTCTTTGGCGGCGCTGGCAACGACACCATCTCTACGGGCGATGACGATGACACCATTTATGGTGGCACCGGCAATGACCAGATCGACGCTGGCATCGACGATGACTACGTCGAAGGCGGCGACGGCGATGACACCATCATCGGGTCCGAAGGTAACGATGAGATCTACGGCGGAGAAGACGACGACACCATCTATGGTGGGCTTACACCTGGCGGACTTGGTGACGCGTTCAACTTGCCAGACGATATCGACGGTGACGGTGACAGCAACGATCCGGGTGAAGATCTGGTTACCGATAACAACAACGACACGTTGTTTGGTGGCGCTGGTAACGACACGATCTTTGGCGCAGATGACGATGACACCTTGTTTGGTGGCATTGGCGACGATGTTCTGGACGGCGGCGTTGACGATGACACGCTTTATGGTGACGAAGGCAACGATGTCATCACTGGCGGCCAAGGCAACGATGATCAGTTCGGTGGCACTGGCTCCGACCTCTTCCTCGGCGGTAATGGCGGTGATGTGGTGACGGGCGGCGAAGACGCCGACAACTCCGACGTCGATGTTCTGGACCTGACGGGTTCTGGCGTTGACACCATCACATACGTTGCTGGCGACCCAGAGGCGGGCACTGTTACGTTCCTTGACGGATCTACAATGACATTCTCGGAAATCGAGAACGTTGTTCCTTGCTTTACGCCGGGAACAACAATCGCGACCCCGAAGGGTGAACGTTTGGTTGAAGATCTGCAGGAAGGCGACCGGATCATCACACGTGACAACGGCATCCAAGAGATCCGTTGGGTGGGCCGCAAAGAGATGTCGGGCAAAGCACTGGTCGCCAACCCGCACCTCAAGCCAATTTTGGTGCGGGCAGGTTCCCTTGGAAATGGGCTTCCTGAACGTGACATGCTGGTATCGCCAAACCACCGTATGCTGGTCGCATCCGAGAAAACACAGCTCTACTTTGAAGAGCGTGAAGTTCTTGCGGCCGCCAAGCACCTCGTTGGCTCAGAGGGTATCCACGCCGTTGATGTGATGGGCACTGCCTACATTCACTTCATGTTCGACCGCCACGAAGTGGTGTTGAGCAATGGTGCATGGACCGAAAGCTTCCAGCCTGGCGATTACACCCTGAAGGGTATCGGCAACGCACAGCGCAACGAAATCTTTGAACTCTTCCCCGAGTTGAGCTCAAAAGTTGGACTGGCCGGTTATCAGTCTGCACGTCGCGCACTGAAGAAACACGAAGCGGCATTGTTGGCGAAGTAAACGATTATGCAGCTCCGCTCGCGCGATGGGGGTCGTGTGGTTGGAGAAGAAGCGGGGGTCCGGTAACGGGCCCCCGTTTTATTTTGCCGTTTTTTGAGGCATCTTTTGCGCTCAGATACGACCATTGTTTCCATTTTGAATACGATCAAGTTGGTTTTGGCCGATACGCCGCATCCATTGCATTTCGGCTTCGGGGGGCTGGTTTTTCAACTAGAGATTGAAGAGTGCCTTGCATTGTGTCGCGTTTAACGCATTCGGAAAAGGGCTGGGTAACCATCCTTAACTGCCGAAAGGACATACCACGGCTACGATTTTTGGAGCCACTGGAGACGATACCCTCGATGGGGATCAAAACGGCAGCACCCTCGCGGGGCTTGGCGGCAACGACACGCTCAACGGAAGCAACGGGGTCGATTCCCTGTTTGGCGGAACGGGCGACGACAGCCTGACGGGGGAAATAACGACGACGATTTTTATGGCGGCAACGACGACGATACGTTGTCTGGCGGTAGCGGCGATGACAGCCTGGATTGCGACGGCGGATCCGACAGCATATTTGGTGGGATCGGCGCAGACAGCATTGATGGGG
>JAGGNB010000109.1 GCA_017886375.1 Octadecabacter sp. | reverse complement strand
AAATAGATCTGGCCCCTGCGAAGGTCAGGCTCAAATCCGGTGGCGGGCATGCGGGACACAATGGCCTGCGATCCATCCATCAACACATCAGCCCGCACTATGACCGCGTTCGTTTGGGCGTCGGACATCCAGGCCACAAAGATCGGGTTCCGGGCTATGTGCTTAGCGATTTTGCCAAGGCCGATCAAAACTGGCTGGATGATGTATTGCGCGGCATGTCTGATGGTGCGGCGTATCTGGCCGACGATGAGGGGCCAAAGTTCCTGAACGCCGTCGCCTTGCGCGTCAATCCGCCCCGCCCGTCCACAGGGACCAAAGGCAAGCCGCACACCAAGACGGATGCGGCGACGTTAAAGCCAATTCCAAAGCCAGCCCCAAAGCCAGCTCCGAAATCAGACCCAGACCCGATCTCCGAAGATACGCGAAACCCGTTCCAAAAGCTGGCGGATCGGTTCCGGTGACGACGCGTCTGTCCGATGCATTCGACTATCAGGCACTGGCCTGCACAACACTCGGATCGCCATTCATGGGCCAGCTTTGCCGCGTTTTGGCAACCCGCTTGGTGCGTGGCACACCGCTGACGGATCGCTTGTTTGATTGGCAGGGCGATATCGGCCCGCGCGGTGACAGTGTTCCGTTGCGCCTGTGCGGGGCGCTGCACGCGCTGCACTTGCAAGGTAACGCTGCATTGATGGCCGTCTACCCGCCGCACATCGCGTCCGATGATGCATTGTGGCTGGCCGTGTCGCAGGTGCTGGCGGACCACGCAGACTTCATCGACACCTTCATCGACAGCCCGCCCCAAACCAACGAAGTGCGCCGCTCAGCGGCCTTGATCGCTGCGGGCCATGTGATTTCCAGCCATTTCCCCAACCCCATGCGGGTGTCGGAATTAGGGGCCAGCGCGGGTCTGAACCTCAACTGGGATCACTTCGCAGTCGACATCAACGGCACGCGGCTTGGCCCGTCAAATGCCACCGTAACGCTGGCGCCAGATTGGACGGGCGCGACACCGCCTATAACGACGCCAAAAGTGGTTGAGCGGCGCGGCGTGGACCTCAACCCTGTTGATCCTGCCACCGACAGCCTGCGCTTGCGCGCCTATCTCTGGGCGGATCAGCCGCACCGCCGCATCCTGACGGACGCCGCCCTTGCCCTGCCCCACGCGACCGTCGACAAAGCCGATGCTATTGATTGGCTCGCTGCGCGCCTGCCCCACATCGCGGGTCAAACCCACATGATCTACACCACCGTCGCGTGGCAGTATTTTCCCGCAGAAAAACAGCGCGATGGCCTGCGGATGATCGAAACGGCGGGGGCAACCGCCACACCAGATACGCCGCTTGCCTTTGTACAGATGGAAGACGACGGTGGCGACAACGGCGCGGCGTTGACCTTGCGGCTTTGGCCCAACACCTCTGGCAGCGATGCGCCCCTGACCCTTGGTCGCGTCGATTTTCATGGCCGTTGGGTGGACTGGACAGCCTGACTTGCCGCCCCTCGTCGCGCGTGTCAGGCTGGCGAAAATAACCGAAAGCACCTCGATGAAAACCTTCCTGAAATGGCTCCTGCGCGGCGTTCTCATCAGCACTGTCATGATCCTGCTGATCGCCGTTTTGCAGCGCGAAAAGCTGAGCCGCCTGATGGCCGTCAATTCGCTCTTTTCCGAAGACCGCATCGTCGAAAATTTCACGTCGATGGACACGATGTTCGAAAACGTCGCGCTGACGCCGCAGTCCGATACTGTGCACCGGCTCTCGACGGGGGCCCCGATGGTCATGCCCGCGGGCTTTACCACTTGGGCCCGCGACCGCGCTGTCACCGGCATCATGGTCGTGCAGGACGGTATCATTCGCCATGAAAGCTACCCACTGATTGGGATCAACGAAGACGACCCTGCAAATTCAACCCGCATCAGTTGGTCGATGGCCAAATCGTTCCTGTCCGTGCTGTTGGGCATTTTGCACGAAGACGGCACGATCCCCGACCTTGATGCACCCGTCATCCAATATGTGCCGTCCCTCGTCGGATCCGCCTACGAGACCGCCAGCATCCGAAATGTGATGCAGATGTCGACTGGCGTGACGTTTGACGAAGAATACCTCGATTTCTGGAGCGATATTAACAAAATGGGCCGCGTCTTGGCGCTCGGTCGATCCATGGACAGCTTCGCCGAATCGCTGGACGAGACATTCGTTGAACCTGGCACCCAGTGGAAATACGTGTCCATCGACACACATATCCTTGGCATGGTGATCCGTGGCGCAACGGGTCGATCCATCCCAGACCTGCTGACGCAAAAGGTCATCACCCCGCTCGGACCGACAGTTGCGCCCTATTATCTGACGGACGGTCACGGGGTGGCGTTTGTGCTGGCTGGCTTGAACCTGACAACACATGACTACGCCCTGTTTGGCCATATGATCGCCAACGGCGGCATTTCATTTGGCACCCGCATCGTATCGGAAGCGTGGATCGAAGAAAGCACCACAGCCAGCGCGCCCACGGCAGCCGATGAAATGGGCTTCGGATATCAATGGTGGATCCCCCTCGGGGCCACCACAGGCCAATTCGCGGCTCGGGGGATTTACGGCCAATACATCTATATCGACCGCCCCCGCGGCATCGTCATTGCCGTAAACGCGGCTGATCGACAGTTCCGCGAAGACGGCGTAACCGACAGCAGTTTCACCATGTTCCGTGCCATAGCAGAAAGCCTTGATTAATGGATAAAGATCCCTCTCTTAACGTCCTTGGTGGAACACTCGCCACCTGCTCACTCGCGCCGATGACCGGCTTCTTTCGCAACGGAGCCTGCGACACCTGCGCAGCAGACGAGGGCAGCCACACTGTTTGCGCAGTTATGACGGCTGAATTCCTCGCCTTCTCTAAATACGTCGGCAATGACCTCAGCACATCGCGGCCCGAATTCGGTTTTGTCGGGCTTCAGGCAGGCGATGGCTGGTGCCTGTGCGCATCGCGTTTCCTGCAAGCCCACGAAGAGGGCTGCGCGCCAAAGGTGAACTTGGTCGCAACCCATGCGCGGGCATTGGAAATTGTGTCGTTGGCGGTTCTTGAACAGCACAAGACAACCGGCTGAGGTCGCTTTTTACGACATCGAAACGTTCGCCTTGATTGGCGAACTGGTCGCCTAGCCGTTCGCCATATCCCAGCCAAGCGCCTTGGCGACCGTAAAGATGTCCTTGTCGCCACGACCGCACATATTCATGACCAGAAGGTGATCGGACGGCAGATCAGGCGCGATCTTCATCACATGCGCCAGCGCATGGGACGGTTCAAGCGCAGGAATAATCCCTTCCAACTGACACGACAGCTGAAACGCCTCAAGCGCCTCAACATCGGTGATCGATACATATTGCGCGCGGCCAATATCGTGCAGCCATGAATGTTCCGGCCCGATGCCGGGGTAGTCCAGACCGGCGGAAATCGAATGGCCTTCTAGAATTTGCCCGTCGTCGTCTTGCAGCAAATACGTCCGGTTGCCGTGCAAAACGCCGGGGCGCCCGCCTGTTAAAGACGCGCAATGTTCCATCTTGGAATTCACACCCTTGCCGCCCGCCTCAACGCCGATGATGTTGACCTCTTTGTCGTCGAGGAATGGGAAAAACAGCCCCATGGCGTTGGACCCGCCACCGATTGCAGCAATCAACGTATCCGGCAAACGCCCTTCGGCGGCGTGCATCTGTTCTTTGGTTTCTTGGCCAATGATCGCCTGAAAATCGCGCACCATCGCTGGATAGGGGTGCGGGCCCGCGACCGTGCCAATGCAATAAAACGTATCGCGCACGTTGGTCACCCAATCGCGCAGCGCGTCGTTCATCGCGTCTTTTAGCGTGCCACGACCAGACGTGACGGGGATCACTTCGGCGCCCAGCAGCTTCATGCGGAACACGTTGGGCGCCTGACGTTCAACGTCCGTCGCGCCCATATAGACCACGCATTTCAGGCCGAACTTCGCACAAACCGTCGCCGTGGCAACGCCGTGCTGACCTGCACCGGTTTCCGCAATAATCCGCGTCTTACCCATGCGACGCGCCAAAATGATCTGGCCCAGCACATTGTTGATCTTATGGGCGCCAGTGTGGTTCAGCTCATCCCGCTTGAGGTAAATCTTTGCGCCGCCTAGGTGTTCGGTCAGACGTTCCGCGTAATACAGCGGTGACGGACGGCCCACGTAATGCGTCCAAAGATCGTGCATTTCAGCCCAGAACGCATCGTCGGTCTTGGCGAACTCATAGCGTTCCTCAAGCTCAAGGATCAGCGGCATCAAGGTCTCAGACACAAAGCGCCCGCCAAAATCACCAAATCGGCCCTTTTCGTCGGGGCCAGTCATAAAGGAATTGATCAGATCGTCAGGCATTGCGCGTCTCCAGACTTCAACTTTGTGGGCTATTTATTGATGTAGCGCTGTGGTGGGGGGCCGTAAAGCGCCTAGGCTTGTGCAGCGGCCACAAATGCCGCAATCAGGCCCGCATCCTTGACGCCAACCGACCCTTCGACACCGCTGGACACGTCCACTTGGGTCGCACCCGTGCGGCGCACTGCCTCGGCTACATTGTCAGCCGTCAGGCCACCGGCCAACATCCACGGCACCGTCCAGTATTTGCGCCCAGCCAGCAGCGTCCAGTCAAACGCCAGACCATTGCCACCGGGCAAGTCGGCATTCTTTGGCGGCTTTGCATCGATCAGCAATTGATCCGCAACAGCGGCGTATGCGTCAATCTGCGCCAGATCGCTGGCGTCAGCAATTCCGACGGCCTTCATCACGGGCAACCCGTACCGCGCCTTTACGTCTGCCACGCGCGCGGGGGACTCGGAGCCATGCAACTGCAACATATCCAAAGGCACCACAGCCGTCAGGCCGTCCAAGAACGCGTCATCCGCATTCACGACCAACGCGACTTTAGCGACACCCATGGGCACGTCCACCGCCAGCGCTGCAGCCTCTTGAAACGAAACATTGCGCGGAGATTTAGGAAAGAAAACAAAGCCGACATAGGACGCGCCAGCAGACGCCGCCGCAGCCACGTCCGCGCTGGACCGCAGACCGCAAATTTTGACCCGAATATCGTGTGACATCGGCCCTTAGCTGGCCTTGTCGAGCAGGGCGACAATCTCGTCTTTGCCCTCATGCTTTTCGGTCTTGAGGCTATCAACCTCACGCTTAAGGGCATTCACTTCGCGCCCCTTTGCGCGGGCATCTGCGCGGATACGATGCTCACGCACCCATTCCCATAAGAACCCAATCAGCAGGCCAATCGCCACACCGACAAAGATCGCCATAAACAACGGTATCTGAATGTCAGGGGATATCCCAAGCGGGCCAGCCAAGGCTTCTGGCATCACGCGCAGGGTCACGACCCCACGGTTGGCCATCCCGAAAATGATAAGGGCAATCGCAGCGATTCCCCAAAATGTGAACTTGATATATTTCATCGGGCTAGTTTACTTCCCGTTGAGCCGTTCCCGCAAGAGCTTGCCTGTCTTAAAGAATGGAACATGCTTCTCTTCGACCTGAACAGCTTCGCCGGTGCGCGGGTTTCTGCCCAAACGTGCGTCGCGCTTTTTCACCGAGAACGCCCCGAAACCACGTAGTTCAACACGGTCCCCGTTAGACATCGCTTCAATGATGCGGTCAAAAATTGTGTTCACAATCCTCTCCACGTCCCTTTGATAAAGATGTGGGTTCTGTTCGGCGATTGTATCGGTCAATTCGGATCGGATCATTTGGCGTTCATCCCCATCAATTTGTCATAGTCATTTTGTCGCGGGCAGTGGCGCAACTACCTCTTAACAAAAGACTATAGTTTGGAAATTCCCGTCACGGAAGAACCTTATGTGGAAAATTACGCAGCAATTCCGTCGATTTACGGCCAAATCACGATCAAAGCACCAAACGAAACCCGTCACTTGCGCGCTTGTCGCAGATGGTGCGACCGGTGGGCGCGGGTGATTCGACGGCCATCTGCCCCCGAAAACGAAAAACCCCGCCAGCGCGTGCCAGCGGGGTTTCAAGTTTTTAGGTGGTCGGTGTGACCAGTCAGCGATGACTTATGCGTCGTCGCCTTTGTTCAGTGCTGCACCAAGGATATCGCCCAAGGATGCACCGGAGTCAGAGGAGCCGAACTGTTCGACGGCTTCTTTTTCTTCCGCGATTTCGCGTGCTTTGATCGACAGACCCAAACGGCGGGTCTTGGCGTCGATGTTGGTCACACGTGCGTCGACCTTGTCGCCTACGCCGAAACGCTCTGGGCGCTGCTCGGCACGGTCACGGGACAAATCGGAACGACGGATGAAGGATTTCGCGCCTTCATAGTCGACCTCGATGCCGCCATCTTCGATCTTTGTGACCTCAACGGTTACGATCGTGCCGCGCTTTACGCCGCCGACTGCATCTTGGAACGGATCACCGTCCATGGCTTTGATCGAAAGCGAAATGCGCTCTTTCTCAACGTCCACTTCAGTAACCTTGGCATTCACGATGTCGCCTTTGCGGAAATCGCCGATGACGTCTTCGCCGCGGCCTTCCCATGTCAGGTCGGACAAGTGAACCATGCCGTCGATGTCGCCGTCGAGGCCAACAAACAGACCGAATTCGGTGATGTTTTTGACTTCGCCTTCAACTTCGGTGCCCTCAGGATGGGTTTCTGCAAACACTTCCCATGGGTTGCGCTGTGTCTGCTTGAGACCAAGCGAAACGCGACGTTTGGCTTCGTCGATTTCCAGAACCATAACTTCGACTTCTTGGCTCGTGGATACGATTTTACCCGGATGTACGTTCTTCTTTGTCCAAGACATTTCAGACACGTGCACGAGGCCTTCAACGCCAGCTTCCAGCTCAACAAATGCGCCGTAGTCGGTGATGTTGGTCACGCGGCCCGTGTGTACGGAATCGAGTGGGTACTTGCCTGATACGGCATCCCATGGATCGTCCTGCAGCTGCTTCATGCCGAGGGAGATACGGTGGGTTTCTTTATTGATCTTGATAACCTGCACCTTGATCGTCTCACCAATTGTGAGGATCTCGGATGGGTGGTTCACACGGCGCCATGCCATGTCAGTCACGTGCAACAGGCCGTCTACGCCGCCGAGGTCAACAAACGCACCGTATTCGGTGATGTTCTTGACGACGCCGTCAACTTCTTGACCTTCTGTCAGATTGCCAATGACTTCAGCGCGCTGTTCGGCACGTGATTCTTCAAGAATAGCGCGACGCGATACAACGATGTTGCCACGACGACGGTCCATCTTGAGGATTTGGAACGGCTGCTTAAGACCCATGAGTGGGCCTGCGTCGCGCACAGGGCGCACGTCAACTTGTGAGCCTGGAAGGAACGCAACTGCGCCGCCCAGATCAACAGTAAAGCCACCTTTAACGCGACCAAAGATTGCGCCTTCGACGCGCTCTTCGTCTGCATATGCTTTCTCGAGGCGATCCCAAGCTTCCTCACGGCGCGCCATCTCACGGGAGATTACGGCTTCGCCACGGGCGTTCTCGGAGGCGCGAAGGAATACTTCGACAACATCTCCGACAGCAATTTCAGGAGCTTCGCCAGGATCTGCGAATTCTTTAATATCAACGCGGCCTTCCATCTTGTAGCCGACGTCGATGATGGCTTGTCCCGCTTCGATTGCGATGACTTTGCCTTTGACGACACTGCCTTCTTTAGGTGTGTCAATTTCGAAGCTTTCGTTCAAGAGTGCTTCAAACTCGTCCATAGATACGTTCTGAGCCATGTGGCGCGGTTTCCTAAGATCGTTGTTGGCCGTGCGACTAAAACGCCGCCGGACTTCGGGTTTATGTCCACCAAAGCGGTGAACGGGTTCATTTATCTCGGTGTCGTCTTGCAATGCAAAGAGGGCCGGAAATTCCGACCCTGCCAAATTGCACCTTAAGACAACGCTTCAACGAGGCGGCGTATAGGCTGGATTTTCGTTGTTTGCAAGGGGTGGAGCACCATCAGCCGCCGGACGTATATGCGCGCGGCTGATGGCGGACTTGGTTGGTTATGTCACGATTGGCGTATCGCCACGCTCCCACAAGAACCCCTGCATCGGTTCATCAACCACTGTCTGCGCGAAATGATTGATGTAGTTAGACATTGTCTTTTGCGCGACCGCTAGCACGACGTCCAACGACGCGCGATGGTTATAACCGGCCGCAAAAAACGCATCAAACTGCGCGTCAGTCATAACACCGCGTTGGCGCAAAACCCGCAATGTGAATGTGCGCAATGCCTCTAGCTTTTCGTTCGGCAAGGCTGTCTCATTGCGCAGCGCCTGCGTGATGTCATCGGATACCTTCATCATCTTCGCGATGCCTGTGTGGGCCGGAACGCAGTAATGACATTCATTTTCGACGTTAATCGCCTGCCAGACCACTGTCATTTCATCGGCATCGAAATCTGTGTCCGTAAACAACTTGTGCAGCACCTGATAACCCTCAAGCACCTGCGGGCTATCCGACATCACCTTATGCAGGCCCGGCAAACGGCCAAATGCGGCTTGCGATTTTTCGAGCAACGGCTTGGACCCTTCGGGGGCCGTGGTCAGATCATGGGATGGGAAGTCGGTCATGGGAATCTCCTGTTTTCTGCATGTGCCGCCCTTTTGTTCTTTCTTGAGTGATCACTCAAGTATATAATTGATCAAACACTCAACAATATTGTGACCCATGCCCCGCAAACCATCCTATGACCGCGAAGATCTGATCCGCCGCGCCCGCGACATGTTCTGGAAACAGGGCTGGGCTGGCACGTCACTCAAGAATCTGGAAACAACGCTCCACTTGAAACCGGGCAGCTTTTACGCGGCTTTCGGGTCAAAGGACGCGCTGTACCAGCTCGCGCTTGATCAATATGCGGTGGATGGTGCGGCGACTTTGGCGGCACTTGAACACGCGCACGGCCCCTTGGGTGCGCTTCAGGCACTCCCGCGCCATGTTATCGAAAATAAAGCAGCGCCTGCACGGGCCTGTATGCTGGCCAAGACATTTCTGGAATTATCGCCCCATGGCCACCCGCTTGCCGATCACGCCAACGGGCATCTTACGCGGATGGAACACCGCTTTGCGGACCTGTTTGGCAAGGCACAAGCGCAAAACCAGATCAGCATCGGTCACGACCCGCACGGCCTTGCGCGACGGTACCAGTCAGATCTGCTAGGATTGCGCATCTCGGCGGAACGTCCCGACTATGACGCCGCCGCAACCGCGCTCGAAATTGCCCAAAGCCTGAGCCGGCTTTAACCTCATCCGATAAGGACCAGCATCATGACCCTAGGCGACGCAATGGCAGACCAAGCAGCTTGGCTCAACATCTGGATCCCGATCTTGATGTTCGGCAGCCTCATACTGCCCCTCGCCTTGCTGATCTGGAAGCCCAGCCGCATCGCAGGACTTGCCGCCATCGCTGCGGGCCTGCTTAGCTTTGTCGCTATAAGCTGGATGTATGAACAGCTGGGGTATGTGAAACTTCTGGGCCTGCCACATGTGCTGTTTTACACACCCGTCGTGATCTATTTTATCAGCCGCCTGCGCGGCGGCGAACTGCCGAAAATTGCCCGATGGCTGATGATGGCATCACTGGTCATCATTCTGATATCGCTGGCGTTCGATTACACCGATGTCGCCCGCTACATTCTGGGCAACCGAACTCCGCTTGCGGTTCCCGACGGGTTTGCGGGTTAGGCCAATCCATCACCGATAGATCGGCCTAACTGCACTTCAGTCGATGCGTTCAAACAACACGTCGTCGGTCTTGCGGACTTTCTTCATCGGAGCCAGCCAGTCGTTGGCCGCGTCCCGCGTCCCAACCGCCAACATGCAGACAGACCGCAGGTTCTTGTCACCAAGCCCCAGAATATCGTCCACAGCGGACGGATCGAAACCCTCCATCGGGGTTGTGTCGACGCGCATCTGCGCGGCCGTCAGCATCCCGAAGCCCAGCGCGATATAGGCTTGCCGCGCAGCATGTTCGAAATTCGTTTCTGCCGTGCGGGGCAAATACATGCCCTTAAGGTTGCCATAATAGCCCTCAAGCATCTCACGTGTGCCGGGGCGTTCCTCGGCGTGATGATCGACCACGCTGTCGATCCGCGCGTCGGTGTAGTTGTCCCATGCAGCAAACACCAAAAGATGCGATGCATCGGTAACTTGGCTTTGATCGAAAGACGCCGCACGGATTTTGGTGCGCAGATCGTCATTGGTGATCACAAACACCTTGAACGGCTGCGTTCCACTGGATGTGGGCGCGTACTGGATTGCATCCAAAAGTGCTGCGATTTTGTCTTCGCTCACGGGTTTGGACGGGTCCATTTTCTTGACCGCATAGCGCCACTGCAGCGCATCACGCAGGTCATCAGGAAGGGAATTGGAAAGGGAATCAAGCATACTAAGTCCTGTCATGTCTCGCGCACCGTTTGGTGCGTTCTGATGAGACACCTAATCAGGCTGCGCGCAGGTACAACGGGCCCCCGCAAACATTAGCTGTGCGATTTTGCACGCACCCCTCACGCCATTTCAACTTACCCGCGCGCGCAACGATCGGGCGTCACGATCACGGTGGCATCCATTGCGCCCCGCACTAATTCCAGCGGTTCAAATGACGTCGCGCAGCCCTGACATGTGGTCAATCTTGATCAACGCCCAACGCCAACGCATCCAAGCTCGCAATCTCGGGCATGGACCGCCCTGCAATCCCCTGCAAATCACCATGCATGCCAACCGTTGACGCGATCACCAGATCAATCTGCTTGGCCCGCAGCGCCCATTGCTTTTCGATGAACACACGTTCTTTGCGCAGGTTGTCCTGCATGTCTTCAAACCGTTCCACAATCGCATCGACACGCTGTTTGAACTGCGTTCCTGTCAGATAATCATAGATCATTTCCATCTTGGTTTCTTGCCCCATGGCGCGCCCTTTTGCACCCGCGACCTCGATCAAGCCGTGGCGCAGGGACGTGGCCAAAGGCACCGCATAGCGCGGCGCGCAGACCCAGATGCCATCCACAATGCCAAAGCTGTCAACGCCCTCCGGCAATGCCACGGACGTTATCACCGCCACCTCACAGCCGCTGCTGCGTTGATCATCGCGCAACTTGGCCAGCCACCCTGCTGTCCAGTTTTTCGTGCGTTTGCTTTCCCATAAAATACTGCCCGCAATCGCGCCTTGCGCCATCACATCCTGACGCACATCCGCGCCACCAACGCCCTTGGCGACTGGCGAAAATCCGTCCAGCGGAAACGCCTGCGCCAAAGTGTCTTCCAACACCATCTCGGCCGCCTCGCCTTGGGTTTGCATCGACCCCTGCTCAATCCGTTGTTTGAGGGCTTCAATCTGGCGGCGCATCCCCTCTTTTACCTGTGCATCTTCTGCGTCTTTCAGAGACGCCTTTTCCTGCGCTTCTTTCGTCAATTTCTCGGTCATGACGGCCCGCTCGGACGCGATCATCTTCTGGACTGTCAATTCCAGTTCGGCTTCTTTGTCTGCCAGAACCTGTTCGCGCTTCAGTGCCGCCGCTTGCGCCGCCTGCGCCTCACGCAATTTCTGGTCTTGTTCCTTTACCCGTTCTAGCAACGCGACCTGCTCGGCGCTCGCCTCAGCCTTACCGGCAGCCTTCGCCAAGGCCGCGGCCTTACTTATTGCCTGTTCTGCTTCGGCCTTGGCCGCTGCCAGCTGTTCGCCAAACCGCTTTTCATTATCGGCCAACATCGGGCCTGCCAATTGTTCTGTCAGGGCAAATTCATGACGGCAAGACGGGCATTTGATCGTAAAATCTGACATAGAACGCACCTTTAGGGAGTTTGGATTAAGAACAGCATAAGACGCTCTGTTAAGGCTTTGGATCAGGCACCTCAACCGGACCACCGGCAGCGGCCCATGCACTGAACCCCTCGCGCAGATGGGACGCGTCAAACCCCATGTCCTGCAACGTCGCGACGGTCAACGCCGACCGCCATCCTGATGCACAATGGAACACATATTTTTTGTCCTGCCCGAACACCGGCTTATAATAGGGGCTGTCCGGATCGACCCAGAATTCTACCATGCCGCGCGGCGCATGCACGCTGCCCGCAATATGCCCGCGCTGGCGTTCGCGCACATCGCGAATGTCCACAATGACCACGTTGGGATCATCCAGCATGGCAATCAAATCCACCGTTTCGATTTCATCAATGCGCGCCCGCGCAGCAGCGACCATATCGGCGCTCGATATTTTTAGGTTTTTCATGCGGCTAACCTGCGCCACTGCCACCTGAGCGGTCAACCCGTCCGTTGCACGTACCCCAAAGGCGGGGCATGGTGCGCGGATGTATCGTCTTCTCGCAGTTCTGGCCTTGTGGCCCACACTCGCCGCCGCAGATTGGTCGCCGCGCCCGTCCATGTTCAGCTATGACGCGACGTTCGATCTTTGCACCGCTGATCCGACCGCACCTGATCTGGCAGCACGCTGTTCCGAAATCTTGGCCGCCGCCTATGTCCTGAAACGCGCCGTTGCGCGTGCGGCCACGAAATGCTTCCCAGAAAGCCTTTCAACCTGCACCAGCCCGTTTGCAGACGAAGGCTTGCCCGCCATTGCCGCGCAAATCGCCGTAGACGTCGGTTGCGATGCAACGGACCTTCGGACATTACCCGAAGACGAACCCCTGCCCGCGAACCACTGCATAACCATTGCGTCTGACATCATGATCGACGAAGGCGTTGTCCCGCTGGACTCCGATCTCGCGTGCGGACCGTTTCAAGCTGAATGCTTCGAATTTACGGAATTGCACATGCTCCTATGGGCGTGGGAGGCCGACATGACCACATCAGACGGAATTCGAACTTCGGATTTTATGATCGCATTGAAGGAAGCCTGCACAGCAGATTTCATCGACGTCGAACGCCTTACCGGACAGCCGTTGTCTTATAACTGCTTCGCTGACGGGGCTGCCCGCCACTGGGCCGACCTTGCCCAACAAAACCAACAGGATCAATAATGGGCGAACTAACCCTCATACGCCACGGCCAAGCCAATTCAGGTGCCACGACCGAAGAAGACTACGACCGCCTGTCAGCCCTCGGCCACACCCAAGCCACCCTTTTGGGTGACTGGATGCGCGCCCACGCAGACCCGTTCGATCTGGTCCTGTCCGGCACCATGCGCCGCCACCGCGAAACCGCCGCGGGCATGGGGTATGCGCCTGAAATCTTCGACGAACGTCTCAATGAAATGGAATATTTCGCACTGGCCCGCGACATGCAGGTCCACCACGACATTGCGCCGCCAAACAGCCCCGAGGATTTCGCAACCCACATGCCCCAGACCCTCGCGGCGTGGGAACAGGCGACCATCAACGGTTCGGAACCCTTCGCGGTGTTCGAATCCCGGATCAACACTGCCCTGTCCGAAGCCGCCAAACCCGGCAAGCGCGTGCTGTGTGTGACCTCAGGTGGGGTGATTTCCATGGTCATGCGCGCGGCCCTTGGCCTCAGCACGCACCAAATGGCGCATATTTTGCTGCCAATCTATAACTCGTCCGTGCACCGCTTCGCGATCCGTCCAGAGGGCACGTTTCTAATGGCATTCAACGCAATCCCGCACCTTGATCCGCCCGCACTGGCAGACCACCGAACCCATCTTTAGATATAGGACCTAGATATCTTGGCCACGGTTCAACAAATCGCCGAACAATTCGTTATAAATTCCGTTTGAATCGCCGCCACCAAACACCTGCGCGCCGCCGGAATACAGCGTGCCATATGTGCGGGCGAGGTTCACCGTCTGCGCCAAGCCTGACAAAAACTCCGCACGCTCCAACGCGCCAAGCGGATGAATGAAAATACCCCAGACACGCCCCTGTGCTACGGCGTAGCGCGCATCCAACGCGGTGTCGAAATTCGCTTGCATCATGCGGTTCATCTCCTCGGGCGTAACGTCCTCGACGCTGGCAATCGGCACCATCGCACGCATCCGGTCCGCGTTTGGGGCCATGACGACCAGCACGGGGATGTCTTCAATCGTCAGTTCAATCCCGTTGGCGTTGATCGCCGCATCGGGATCCAGCGCGAGGATAATGTCCACCAATCGCTCAGGAGTCATGGCCGCGTCTTGGGCGAATGCGGGTGTGGCCAGCGCAAAGATCAGCGCGAAAGTGTGAAGCATTGGACGAAACATGTGGGGCCTTTCGGTCTGGGTTACGTCACCCTAACCCACGACCAACCACACCGACAAAGCACATCGCAGTGACCGATTATGACCGCGCCGCTGCCACCAGTGAAATTGCGCGGGCAATCGCTGCGTCCGCTGTCAGGTCCGTGGTGTCCAACATCACCGCATCCTCAGCGGGCTTCAACGGTGCTGTTGCGCGTTCGCTGTCGCGCTTATCACGTGCTTCAACGTCCTCCAGAACGTCCGCAAACGTCAAACCCATGCCCTTGGCGTTCAATTCATCCATCCGCCGCTGCGCGCGTTTGCTCGAACTCGCCGTCACGAACAGCTTCACATCGGCGTCCACACAAATCACCGTGCCAATATCGCGCCCGTCCAACACTGCCCCACCATCGCGCGTCGCAAATTGGCGCTGAAACGCGACCAAGGCGGTTCGCACGTCTGCATTGACCGCAACGCGGCTCGCGGCCTGCGCGACATCAGGATTTCGCAAATCATCGCTGTCCAGATCGACGGCTTCAAGCGTTTGCGCCGCCTTCAACGCATCCATGCCGTTCAAAACCTTGGCACCCACCGCGCGGTACAACAGCCCCGTGTCCAAATGCGCAAAACCAAAATGCGCCGCCACCGCTTTGGAAATCGTGCCCTTGCCCGCCGCCGCAGGCCCGTCAATCGCCACCGTAAACTTCAAACCGACCTCCTCAGATGCACAATCAACACCAATACGCATAGATAAAGCGACGCAAATTTCGCCATCGTCAAATGATGCGCCGCCGCAATGAACCCGTCCAACCCATCACCTGCACCCAACACCCGCAATAGCGCCGCGTTCTCAGCCATATCAATCAGCGCATAGACCACCGCCAACCCGACCACAAAATATCGCAACCCCGATCCACGCCACCCTGTCAGCGCCATCCAAACCGCAAGCGCAACAATGAACACGCGGTCATACAGCCCCAAAACCCGCGCATACCCATCCCGCGCAGGCCCACTTAATGCATCAAGAAACGGCGCGATGCTTTGTGCGTCGTAGCCTGTCAGGTGAAAATCGGGTGGCCACAACCAATCGGCCCCCGGTAGCACCCGAAAATACAACACAGCACCCATAATCAGATACGCCAAAATCGCCGCCCATCCGGCAACCCTGCGCAGTTGCAAGATCATCCGTTCGCCCGCACGATCCCCGCGCCGAGGTCTTTCATCAGACCTTCAAAAATGGGGAATGACGTGGCAATCGGGCCACCATCATCCACAGACATCGGCGCGTTTGTCGCCAGTCCCATCACCAGAAACGACATGGCGATCCGGTGATCCAAGCGGCTTTCAGCAGTGATCCCGCCAGCAACGTTGCCAAAGCCAAGCCCCGTAACGGTCCACCAATCTGGGCCCTCATCCACGGTGACACCCGCAGCGCGAAGCCCCTTTGCCATCGCATCAATCCGGTCACTTTCCTTAACGCGCAATTCCTTGACGCCGCGCATGACGGTCTGGCCTTTGGCGAATGCCGCAACCACCGACAACACCGGATATTCGTCAATCATCGACGCGGCGCGCGCTGGCGGAACCTCGATCCCGACCATATTAGGCGAATACCGCGCCCGCAGATCGGCAACAGGCTCACCACCCTCCTCACGCATATTCTCAAACGTTAGGTCCGCACCCATGTCTTGCAAAGTGTAAAACAGCCCGGCGCGGGTCGGGTTCAGCCCGATATTGGGCACCAAAACGTCCGATCCTTCGGCAAGCAATGCCGCGCAGACAGGAAATGCCGCCGATGATGGGTCACGCGGCACGATGATCGTCTGCGGCTTTAATTCCGGCTGACCAACCAACGTGATCACCCGCCCCTCGTCGGTGTCTTCAACCGTCAAATCAGCGCCAAAACCCACCAACATACGTTCCGTGTGATCGCGCGTCGCTTCTTTCTCGATCACCACGGTTTCACCCGGTGCATTCAGCCCCGCCAGCAAAACCGCAGATTTCACCTGCGCCGACGGAACAGGAACCACGTAACGCACAGGAACTGGGTCTTTGGCGCCCACGATTGTCATCGGCAAACGCCCTCCAGCGCGACCAACGGCCACGGTGCCAAACAACGCCAGCGGATCGGTGACACGCCCCATGGGCCGCCCGTTCAACGACGCATCGCCGGTGAATGTCACAGTCATATCGCAGGTCGCCATCGCGCCCATGATCAGGCGCACACCAGTGCCGGAATTGCCGCAATCAATCACGTTCTCGGGTTCGCCAAACCCACCAACGCCGACGCCATGCACCGACCATTCACCGCCCCCATGGTTGATCACCTGCGCCCCGAATGCCTCCATCGCGCGGCCGGTGTCCAGCACGTCTTGGCCTTCCAGCAATCCGGTGATCTTGGTTTCACCAACCGCCAGTGCGCCCAAGATAAGCGAGCGGTGCGAGATTGATTTATCCCCCGGCACATGCGCCTCACCGCGCAGCGGGCCGCCTTTGCGGGATGTCATCACAATTGGGTCGCCATGGCTCGACATATCTTGTCCTTCAAATCAGTTGGCACCTGATAAACCGCTCCTTAACGAAGGTCCACTTGTCCCTTCATCTTGGCCAGTACAACTCCCGCCGGAGGCATCCGCACTTACGTCTTGCGAAACGTCAGATAATGTGGCGCGCGGCCCTCGCGCAGGGCTTTTTGCTCATAGCGGGTAGAAATCCAGTCGTCCCAAGGCTCACCACCCTGACGGACCAAATCGAACCCCGCCTGCGGCACTTCTTCCAAAGTCTGGCGAACGTAGTCAACAATATCAGTGGCAACGCGGAATTCAGCGCCAGTTTTCAACACCCGAGCCAGTGGTTCCAAATGTTCAGGCGTCACAAAACGGCGGCGATGATGACGCGCTTTCGGCCATGGGTCAGGATACAGTAGGAACGCCTTGGAAATCGACCTCACCGGCAGAACGTCAAACATATCGCGCACATCACCGGGATAGATTTTCAGGTTATCAACACTCGCCTTGCGAATTTTGCCCAGCAACATCGCGACGCCATTGATGTAGGGTTCACAGCCGATAATCCCCACGTCGGGATTCTCACCCGCTTGATGGATCACATGTTCACCGCCGCCGAACCCGATTTCAAGCCAAGTATCACGACCGTTAAACAACGCACCAAGATCAAGGTCATCGCGCGCGGGGTTTTCGTCCCAAGACACATGGCCCGGCGAAAGTGCCGCCAAATCCTCGTCGAGATAGACCTCATGACTTTGCTTAAGGTGCTTACCTTTGCGGCGGCCATAGAAATTGCGGTGCGGGCGTTCTGGATGGATCATGACCGGCATTTAGCCACAGTCACGTGCGGGATCAATGGGGAGTGAACCCGATCACCAGTATTGTGCGCATACGCACGAAACATCCATAATTTTGCGCAGTTTACCCGTCAAATCACAGTGATAGGGCTGCCTTAATATTTATAAAGGATTCAACTCATGACAACACCACATCCCGTAACCGCCTACGCTGCCCCCCTCGGTCGTATTTTCCTGTCTGCGATCTTCATCATTGCAGGCTTTAGCAAAATCACAGGGTACGCTGGGGCAGCCGCCTACATGAACTCACAAGGGGTGCCCGGTGCGCTGCTACCACTGGTCATTCTGGTTGAACTTGCAGGCGGCATCGCATTGTTGCTCGGCTGGCAGGCCCGCACTGCTGCGTTTCTCTTGGCTGGCTTCTCGGTTCTGAGCGGCGTTCTCTTCCACTACATCCCGTCGCTGGACCTTGAAGGGTTTGCAGCGGCAGCCGAAATGAACAACTTCATGAAAAACATCTCAATTGCGGGTGGTATGTTGATGGTCGTCGCAATGGGTCCGGGTCGCTTTTCGCTAGGGCGTAGCTAAACGTAAAAGCGAACTCTCAACACCCAAACATAAAAAAGCGCCGGAAAACTCCGGCGCTTTTTTTCGTCTTGAACGTCAGGTCAAACAGCCTTTTTCAGCGCCTCGACCAAATCTGTCGCTTCCCAAGAAAACCCGCCATCCGCTTCCGGTGCGCGACCAAAGTGGCCGTAAGCCGCCGTGCGCTGGTAGATTGGCTTGTTCAGTTGCAGATGGGTGCGAATGCCGCGTGGGGTCAGATCAATAACCTTCGGGATTGCGATCTCGATCGCAGAGGCCTCAACCTCGCCCGTGCCGTGGGTGTCGACATAAATTGACAATGGGCTGGCAACGCCAATCGCATAGGACAATTGCACCGTGCAGCGCGTCGCCATGCCAGCCGCGACAACGTTTTTCGCCAGATAGCGCGCAACGTAGGCGGCAGAACGGTCAACTTTCGTCGGATCTTTGCCCGAAAACGCGCCGCCACCGTGGGGTGCTGCACCGCCATAGGTGTCGACGATAATCTTGCGCCCCGTCAGACCCGCGTCACCATCCGGCCCGCCGATCACAAACTTACCCGTCGGGTTCACGTGCCACGCGGTATTGAAATCAATCCAACCCTCGGGCAGAACCTCACGGATATAGGGCTCAACCAAGGCGCGGACATCCGCGCTGGTCATATCTTCATCCAAATGCTGCGTCGACAGAACGATGGACGACACACCAACTGGCACGCTGTTTTCGTACCGCACAGACAGCTGCGATTTTGCATCCGGGCCAAGCGTCGGTTCAGTGCCATTCTTGCGCACTTCTGCCAAGCGGCGCAGAATTGCGTGGGCATAATGCACAGGCGCAGGCATCAATTCAGGCGTCTCGGTGACGGCATAGCCAAACATAATGCCTTGGTCGCCAGCGCCCTCGTCTTTGTTGCCCGACGCATCAACACCTTGGGCGATATGCGCGGATTGTTCATGCAGCAGGTTCGTGACCTCGACCGTGTTCCAGTGGAACTTGTCTTGCTCATAGCCGATATCTTTGATGCATGCGCGCGTGATGCGGTCGATGTCATCCATCATGCCGGCCAGTTTGTTCGGGTCCGATAACCCGATCTCACCACCAATCACCACGCGGTTGGTTGTGGCAAAGGTCTCGGCCGCGACGCGGGCTTCGGGTTCTATTGCAATCATCGCGTCAAGAACGGCGTCTGAAATGCGGTCGCATACCTTATCGGGATGCCCCTCGGATACGGATTCCGAGGTGAAGGTGTAATTGTTACGTGCCATGAGACTGCTCCAGTTTAAATGTCGATCCACGTCAGGAAGCCGTTGTGGACGAAATACGTCTGCGTTCCGCTATCCTTGGCGCCCATGCAGGTCAACGGCAAAGCGTCGGCGCGCCACCCCGCCCGCCAATATGAAGACGCTCAGCAACACTGTCAGTGGCCAGTCGCCGATGCGTGCGTACAGGGTCGGTGGCAACGCCGCCGGAACCATCGCATCAAGATATGCCGCCTCGTTTAGTGGAAGCTGCGCCGCGATGTCGCCCCAAGGCGTTATAACTGCCGAAATTCCAGTGTTGGCCACCCGTATCACCGGCAAACCCTGTTCAATCGCACGCGCCTGCGCCTGCACCAAATGCTGACGCGGGCCCGCACTTTTGCCAAACCATGCATCATTGGTGATGATCAACAACACGTCAGGCCGCACATCGCCGCGCTGCATGTCTTCGGGGAAAATCCCCTCATAGCAGATCAACACCCGCACCAGACCGAGCCCGTCAATCTGCATCATCCCGTCACCCACACCGGGCGTGAACCCGGCCACCTGTTCAACCAACGTGCCAAGCCCAATTGGTTCAAGCAGCCACGCCAACGGGATATATTCACCGAACGGCACCAGATGGGATTTATCCGATATCGCAGCCACGGTTTGTGGCCCCTCAATCAGAATGGCCGAGTTGAAATAATCCTGTC
>JAGGNB010000103.1 GCA_017886375.1 Octadecabacter sp. | reverse complement strand
GGACGGCAAACGCGTCGCGCTAGGGCGGGCTGATTGGGCGGGCAGTGCAGGACACGGCACCGTTCTGGCGATAGATGGCCACATCCGAACAACCTTTGAGTTTCAAGATACACTGCGGGTCGGCGTCGACCAACTGTTGGCCCACCTGCGCAACCGTGGTCTGCCTGTGACCCTGTTGTCCGGCGACACCGCATCAAATGTAGAGGGATTTGCCGAGGCAATCGGCCTGTCCGATTGGCGCGCCGGCGTACTGCCGACAGAAAAAGCGCAATTTCTTGAAGACCTGAACGCCAAAGGCAAACACGTTCTGATGGTCGGTGACGGGTTGAATGACACGGCGGCGATGGCACTGGCGCATGTCTCCATCGCGCCCGCATCTGCGTTGGACGCGACGCGGGTTGCTGCAGATATTGTCCTGATCTCAAGCGATGTATCAAAGATTGAAGACGCCTTGCGGATCGCGCGGTCTGCCCGCCACCGCATCTTGGAAAATTTTGGCGTTGCTGCTTGCTACAATATGGTTGCGGTGCCGTTTGCTTTCTTTGGCTTTGCGACACCGCTGTCGGCTGCGATTGCCATGTCGACGAGTTCGATTATCGTATCCCTTAATGCATTGAGGGTTCGGTAAGATGAATGTTCTCGCCTACCTCATTCCGATCTCTCTCACGCTCGGGGCGCTTGGCCTTGTCGGTTTCTTGTGGACGCTTCGGTCAGATCAATATGACGACCCCGACGGGGATGCCGCCCGCATCCTGCGTGACGACTATGACGACCACCCAGCCGACTGAATCTTTAATCCCGACTAAAACGATAGGTCTTAGATAGACGACGCGCTGTCGATAGGGTAGCAAGCCGGTATGTCCGACAGCACGCAACATCATCCCCCTGCCGCGAAATCGTCGTGGTTTATGGCCGACAAAGCCATCGCATTGGTCGCGTTCGGGATCGCGCTGTTTTGTCTTTTGCCGTTCCTTGCGGTCGCGCTTGCGTCAGTGTCGGGTGACACAAGCACGCTGCGCCACCTCGCGGGGACGGTGCTTGATGATTATATGCGCAACACGGCCGCCTTGGTCTTCATCGTGGGCTTTGGCACGTTCATGATCGGCACGGGTGCGGCGTGGTTGGTGACGATGACAGACTTCCCCGGTCGCCGCTGGCTTGAGATTGCATTGGTGATCCCGCTGGCATTCCCAGCCTATGTTTTGGCTTATGCCTATACCCATGTGCTGGACCATCCCGGCATCGTTCAAACTTTGCTGCGCGATGTGACTGGCTGGGGCCCACGCGACTATTGGTTTCCTGAAATCCGCAGTTTAGGCGGCGCCGCGATTATGCTGATTTTGGTTCTATACCCTTATGTCTACCTGCTCGCGCGGGCCGCATTTATTGGGCAAAGCGCGACGACGTTCCTTGCTGCACGTTCCTTGGGTAAATCACCGTTTGCTGCATTCCTGTCCATCTCCTTGCCCCTAGCGCGCCCGGCTATTGCGGCGGGTGTCCTTCTCACGATGATGGAGACGATCGCGGATTTCGGCACGGTATCCTATTTTGGCGTGCAAACGTTTGCGACGGGCATCTACAACAGCTGGTTTTCCATGGCCGATCGCGGGGCCGCCGCGCAATTGTCGCTTGGGCTGCTGGCGTTCGCGTTGCTTTTGGCGATGTTGGAACGTGCAAATCGGGGCCGCGCGCGGTTCAGCAATGGCAAACGCCAAGACGTCGTCGCGCGCATTCCACTGACGGGCGTTGCAAAATGGGGCGCAGTCATTTTGTGTGGTTTGCCCGTTATGCTGGGCGTCTTCATCCCCGTTCTGGCGTTGTCCGTTATGGCCGTCGGGTCCGAACAAAATCTGTTCAGCCCGCGCTACCTGCACTTCATCACAAATTCACTGACTTTGGCAGCCGTTGCAGCCGTGGTCACTGTTGCAGCTGCGGTCCTGCTCGGCAGTCTAAACCGACTGCGCGAAACACGTGCGGCTGCGGCGGCGCTTTATATCGCGCGGATCGGCTATGCAGTCCCCGGGGGCGTCATTGCGGTTGGGTTAATCGTGCCCTTCGCGGCCTTTGACAACACGCTGGACGCGTGGATGCGCGCGACGTTTGACGTGTCCACTGGCCTTTTGTTCACGGGGTCAATCTGGCTGCTGATCGGCGCATATATGATCCGGTTCCTTGCCGCCGCCTTGGGTGCGTATGAAGGTGGAATCGCCGTCGTCAGCCGCAATATTGACGCCGCGAGCCGCGTTCTGGGGCAGAATTCCATCGGCACAGTGCGCCGCATTCATATCCCAATTCTGACGCCCAGCCTGCTGACAGCTGCATTGATCGTCTTTGTCGATGTCATGAAAGAACTGCCCGCCACGCTGATCATGCGCCCATTCAATTATGACACATTGGCCGTTCAGGCCTTCCGACTGGCATCCGACGAACGGCTTAACGGCGCTGCAGTGCCAAGCCTTTTGATCGGGGCCATTGGGTTGTTGCCGGTGATCCTGTTGTGCCGTCAGGTCGCGGCACACAAGACATAAAAAAAGGGGCGCAGCCTTTGCCACGCCCCTTTAAGTCAAATCGCCTTAAGCTATTTCCAGCCAACGTCGTTGAAGATCGTCAGGGCCAGCGGCAGCTGTTTGGCCACAGCGCTTAAGCTGACATCGTCGGCGATGAAATCGCCCAAGGATGCAACTTCCGCACTTAGGGCCACACCTTCAACCGCGGGGAATTCGTCGTTACCGGCAGAAAAATACTGCTGTGCCTGATCAGACGCGAGGTATTCGAGGAACAGGATCGCGTTGTCGCGGTTCGGGGCGTTCGTTGCCACGCCAGCACCAGACAGGTTTACATGTGCGCCTTCTGCATCTTGGCTGGGCCATTGCAGACCAATCATGTCGATACTCTCAGACACACCATCGACGTCCGTGCGCAGCGCACGCGCAAAGTAATAGGTATTGGACACCGCTATTTCACATTCGCCTGACACGATACCGCGCAACTGGTCAGTGTCGCCACCTTGGGGGTCGCGCGCCATGTTATCCACGACACCTTGCGCCCATGCGCGGGCCACGTCTTCGCCGTGGTTTTCGATGATCGAAGCCAGCAAGGTTTGGTTGTAGGTATTGGATGACGATCGGATGCACACCAGCCCGGCGTACGCAGGATCAGCAAGATCGAGGTACGTCATCGGCGGGTTTGTCACGTCAGCCTTGTCGTAGAAAATCACACGTGCACGTTGGGAAAAACCGAACCACTGATTGTCACTGTCTTGCAGGTTGTTGGGGATGCGTTCTTCTAGGATCGCGCTGTCGATAGACTGCAACAGGCCTGCATCTTTGGCGCGTTCAAGCCGTGATGTGTCGACTGTCAGCAGCACGTCAGCCGGCGAATTGATACCCTCAGCCTGCATCCGCGCGGACAGCTCATCTGCGTTGCCTTCGATGCGATTGATTGTGATGCCAGTGGCGTCCTCAAAATCGGAATACAGGCGTTCGTCGGTATCGTAATGGCGCGCTGAATATAGGTTCAGCTCCCCATCGGCGAAGACTGGCGCGGCGGTGCACAGCAGCAGTGTTGCGAGAGTGATGGTTCTGGTGGTCATTTTGTCGATCCTTTTATATCCGACTTTTTTACTCAGATACCGCCGTCATGTGGATCCGTCAAGCAATCCTGACTAAATTAATCGGAATTAATCCGCCGACTCACAGTGCTTGACCAGCGCTATGTTTTGCGCCCCAAGTGGTGAGTAGGAGGATCACCCATGGCCGTTGGACAATTCGACACAACTGCGACCCGCAGCAGCTATGATGTGGTGATCATAGGAGGCGCGATGTACGGGTCCGCCGTGGCTTGGTTTCTGACGGACAATCCTGATTTTGACGGCACAGTTTTAGTGATTGAACGCGACCCGACCTACGCAAATAGCGCAACAGCGCACACCAATTCCTGTATCCGCCAACAGTTCAGCAACCCGTTGAACGTCAAGATTTCCCAATTCGGTGCCGCGTTCATCAAAGGATTCAAAGGCTTCATGGGCCATGATCCCCGCGTTCCGGATCTGTTGATCCAAAGTTATGGATACATGTATCTCGCCGACACGGACGCCTTCGCAGATCAATTGCGCGCCGCACAAAAGATACAGTTAGATGCAGGCGCGGCAACGCAACTGATGACGCCTGACCAAATCAGGTCCGCGTACCCGTTTTACAACGTCGATGACATTGTGCTGGGCAGCATTAACCTTATCGATGAGGGCTATTGGGACGGCGGCACAGTGTTTGATTGGTGGCGCAGATCAGCGCGGGAACGTGGCGTAGAATATATCACAGGCGAGGTCACGTCGATGCACGTCGTGGGACCGCGCGTGCACAGTGTGACCCTTGCGAACGGCGACGTGATTGCCTGTGGTAAGGTCGTCAATGCCACCGGTCCGCGCGGCGCGAAGACAGCTGCAATGGCGGGGATAGAAATTCCTGTTGAGCCGCGAAAGCGTTTCACATGGATATTCTCCGCTGAACAACCGCTCGATCAAGTCCTGCCGCTAACGATTGATCCATCGGGCGTTCATTTCCGGCAAGACGGGCCAAAAACCTATTTGGCGGGGGGCCATGCTCACCCTGATCTGGCAGCAGGTTTTGACGACTTCACCATGGATCACAGCCTATGGCAGGACAAAATCTGGCCAATTATCGCCACCCGCATTCCGCAATTTGAGGCCATCAAAGTCATCACCGAATGGGCGGGGCATTATGACTACAACACGTTGGATCAAAACGCGATCCTCGGGCCACACACGGAGATTGAAAATTTCTTCTTCGTAAATGGATTTTCTGGTCATGGATTGCAGCAATCCCCTGCCATGGGGCGCGGCACAGCTGAAATGCTGACCTACGGCGAATACCGCACGCTTGACCTGACGCCGTTCGGGTTTGAGCGCATCGCGGCTGGCAGGCCCTTTGCCGAAAGTGCGATCATATAGCAGCCACTATTTGTCGTCGGGATGTCGGCCAATCAGACGCATGAATGGCCCCGCACGCATATAGGTGCCAGTTTCATGGCGCGACCGCGTGCGCGTCACAGGGGTCGTCGCTGATGTGCCTGCGTTGCTTTCGCGCAGTACGATATACATGCCAGACGCGATGATAATGCTCGCGCCAAGGATTGTCGCGTTGTCGACGCGTTCGTCGAAAAACAGCGCGCCGTACACCGTGGCCCAGATGATCTGGGAATATTGCATCGGCGCAATGATCGCGGCTTCGCCGGATTGGTAGGCCGCGATGATGCACCGCCCCGCTGTCCACGCAAAGGCCGCCACAAGCGCAACCAAGCCAAGGTGTTCGATTGGCATCGGAATGTAAACGAACGCGAGACCGATTCCCATCAGCACGAAATTCGCCATCATCGGATACAACAGCATCACGACAGGGCGTTCATCGGCCCCAATGCGGCGCACAACGATCGAGGCGACGGAACCGCCTACAGCGGCCGTCAATGCCGCCGCATGGCCCCAATTCAGATCCGTCGATCCCGGACGCAACACCACAAGCACCCCAGTGAGACCGACAATCACGGCAAGCCAGCGGCGCAACCGCACGACCTCACCCAAGATTGGTATCGCGAGGATTGTGATCAGTAACGGCGCCGCGAAAAGGATCGCATAGGTCTGCGCCAAGGGCAGAACCGTGAACGCATAAAACGCCGTCACAGCCGTTGCGACGGATGCAATTGTGCGCAGCGCCATCCACCACGGATGACGTGGCAACAGATTTCCCGGTTTGGAATCACGCATCAACATGATGGTCGCCAAAGGGAAACTAAACAGCACCGAGAAGAACACGATTTGGATCGGCGAATAGATCGCGCCCAAGGTCTTTACGAAGACATCATGGGTCGCGAACACTCCGAATGCGATCAGCGCCAGAAGCGCGCCTTTAGCGTTTGAAGACATGGTCTATTCTTTCCGTATTCTTACGACGTGATCGCCCCTAACAGGCAACATCCTGCCGTTCGTTAAAGTGACGCGTCAAGGGCTGCCAAGATTGCATCGGTCATTCCAGATGTGCTTACGGCGACGGTGTCTTCATCACCCAGCAAATCTCCTGTGCGCACGCCGTCAGCCAGAACTTTTTCAATCGCAGTTTCAATCCTCGTAGCCTCATCGCCTTGATCAAACGAATAGCGCAGCGCCATCGCAAAGCTGAGGATACAGGCAATCGGGTTTGCCTTACCCTGTCCTGTAATGTCGGGTGCGGACCCGTGAACGGGTTCATACATCGCCTTGGGCCGGCCATTCGCCATCGGCGCGCCGAGGGACGCAGACGGCAACATGCCAAGCGAGCCAGTCAACATCGCGGCACAATCAGACAGGATGTCACCGAACAGATTGTCCGTATAAATCACATCGAACTGTTTGGGCGCCCGAACCAGCTGCATCGCGCCATTGTCGGCGTACATGTGGGACAGTTCAACTTCGGGGTAGTCCGCGTGCACTTCGGTCACGACGTCACGCCACAGGATACCGGATTCCATGACATTGGCCTTTTCCATCGAGCACAGCTTCTTGGACCGCTTCATCGCCATATCGAACGCCGCACGCGCGCCGCGCTCAATCTCGGCTTCGGTGTAGCGCTGGGTGTTGATGCCCACGCGCATGTTGTCTTCCATGTGGATACCACGCGGTTCGCCAAAATAGACCCCCGACGTCAGTTCGCGCACGATCATGATGTCGAGGCCGGCAACGAGTTCTTTCTTCAGGCTCGAAAAATCTGCCAAGGCGTCAAAACACTGGGCAGGTCGCAGATTAGCAAACAGGTCCATCTCTTTGCGCAGACGCAAAAGACCACGTTCGGGTTTGACCGAAAAATCCAGATCGTCATACGCAGGACCACCCACAGCGCCGAGCAACACGGCGTCTACCTCTTGCGCTTTGGCCATCGTGTCATCGTGCAACGGTGTGCCATGCTTGTCATAAGCTGCGCCACCAACCAGATCTTCGGAGACATCAAAATGCATGTCGCGCTTGGCGCCGAACCAGTCAATGACGCGGCGGACTTCTGCCATGACTTCTTGGCCGATACCATCACCTGGCAGGATCAAAAGGGAGGGGTTCGACATGGGGGGCATCCTAAGCTGATAACTGTTGATTGCGCCTAGCCCGTCAGCCCGCGCGGGTCAAGAAAGCCCCGACTTAGGGGGTGCGCGCGACAAGCGGCTTCAACCCCTCTAAAAGCAGCTCCCAAACCCGTCTGATCCGCGGCGTATGACGCATGGCCTCATGTGCGACCAACCAGACTGGCAAGGAAGGGATCGCCACCCCAGGATCAATCGCCACCACGTCGGGGTCATCTTTCGCAATCGAACCTTGGGCAAATCCGATCCCGCAGCCCGCCCGAACAAGATTCCAATACGTGGCATGATCATCACAACGCACCTTGAAAAAATCACGCGTGACCTCGATCCCGATGTCGCGAAATCCATCGATGAGCGCGGTATTGGTGTCGTAGCCGACGAAATCATGGTGCTTCAGATCAGCGGCGCCTTGCAGCGGCCCCATGCGCGCGAGGTAGCCTTTAGAGGCGCAGATGGTCAGCGGGATGTCCCCAATGTGCTGTGTGACCAGATCCAATTGCGTGGGCCGATACATGCGAACAGCGATGTCAGCCTCTCGATACAGCAGGTTGCGGGTGTCGTCAGAGGCGACGATTTCAATCGCAATCGCAGGTTCCAAAAGTCGGATTTTCGCGATGATGTCCGGTAGGTGATACATTGACGTCATCACGCTTGCGGTGATGCGGACTGTGCCGCTCATCCGTGCCGATTGCCCTGCGGCCGTCAGCGTTATCTGGCCCATCGCATCGCGCATCGCCCGCGCTGGCGCAACCAAAGCGGCACCGGTTTGTGTAAGTTCAAGCCCGCGTGCCTGCCGGGTAAAAAGGCTCGCGCTTAACTGATGTTCGAGCGTCTTTATCTGGCGACCCAAGGTCGGCTGGCTCGCTCCGAGTTTGCGGGCGGCGCCAGACAAAGACCCCTCTTCAGCGACCATCAGGAAGGCTTGGATCAGGGACCAGTCGGCGGGGTTCAATGTATGTGCCATGCAAAAACGAATACATGACCTGCGAAATTAGGCAATTCCAAAACATTTATGCATTGGGCAGATTGGCACCAACACAGGAGAAACATGATGGAAAAAACTGTTCTTATACTTGGCCCCACGGGCCGCCTGGGCCGCAACGCCGCCCTTGCATTTAAAGCTGCGGGTTGGGAGGTTCGCCGGTTTGATCGCGCCAAAGACACGCTTTGGGACGCAGCGTGGGGCGCATCCGTTATCGTGAATGGCTGGAACCCGCCCTACCCGCAATGGGCCGCACAGGTTCCCGATCAAACCGCAAAGGTGATCGAAGTCGCAAAGGCCAGCGGCGCCACCGTGATCATACCGGGTAACGTTTATGTCTTCGGCGCGCAGGGTCCCGAACGGTTCGGGCCTGACACACCGCATCTCGCGACCAACTCCTTGGGCCGTATTCGCGTGCATATGGAGGCCGCATATCGTGCGTCCGGCGTGCAGACGTTTGTTGTGCGGGCGGGGGATTTCCTCGACACGCAAGCATCGGGGAACTGGTTTGACATGATCATTGCCAAACCAATTCCCAAGGGAAAAATTTCCTACCCTGGTCGCCTTGACTGCCCGCATGCCTTTACGTTTCTTCCAGATGTGGCCACCACAATGGTGGCACTGGCCGAAAAGCGGCACAGCCTTGCCCTGTTTGAGGACGTTCCCGTGCCAAGTTTTACTTTGACAGGTGAAGAACTGGCGCAGGCCATTTCAACAGTTGTCGGACGGACGATCGTCGCAAAACCCATGGCGTGGTGGCCCATAAGCATCGCAAAAATCGCCTGGCCCATGGGCCGTGGCTTGCTGGAAATGCGGTATCTTTGGAACAAGCCCCACCATATCGATGCAACCCGGCACGCCGCGTTGTGCGGCAATGTCGCGATGACACCGTTGCACGATGCGTTAGCGCAGGCCCTCAATCTCGATGTCCACCCAAACGAGGCGGTGCGGTCCAGCGGCCAAGCCGTCACTGCCCAATAGAACCGCCAAAGGATCATTTTGCGCGGGCCAAAAGACGCCCGCCCCCACAACGTTCAAAGCACGGGATGGCAGGATGTAGGACACCCGCAGGTTGCCTGGTCCGTCATCTGACCAATCGGCGGTGTCCAAGGCGGGATCGCCCATCTGATTGAGGTCGGCTGCCTGTTTTGCGCCAAGACTCATCGGCATCGGATCCTGCAAATCAGGACGCGCTAGAACGCCGGCGATGCCGCCGCGAATACCTTGCCCATCAAACGGGTCCGCGTTTACGTTCCCAATGATGATTGGGTTGGTCGGGGGTGCGGCCAAGGTGCCATCCAACACCGCCTCCCAGACCCGCAGTTCGTCGCGGTTGCGTAGCCCGTTGAAATCCTCCGGGCCGTCAAACACCGGCGCGGTCGCGGAATATACGAGCAACGTGATCGTTTGCGCGCCAAAGTTGATCGGAACGATCCAATGGCCCGATGACGACACGCGCAACATTACCTGCACGTCGTCAGACGGGAAGGCCGCGCCGTTCATTTGCGGCAGAACCGCGTTCGGCACATCACGCCAACGCAATTCAGTTAGATCCGTGACGTTGGCACCGTCGACCGGAAAGCGCGATAAAAGCGCCAGACCACCGTCACCCAGAAAACGCCCGTATCCCATCGCATCGCGTGCATCACCGGTGAACCCGTCACCATCTATATCCAGCCCCGTCTGCATCCCTGCATTCGGACGCAGGGCAAATTTATACTGATACGGGTCTGGCAGAACGTCAGAAAAAGCCGACAGCGCAGCGCCGCCCGCATCATAATCAAAGTCAGTGAGTATTAAGATATCGGGGGAAATATGGTCAATGATCGCAATAACGGCAGCTATTTCTGCGTCGTCTTGCTTTGCGATATCGCGCAGCAACAAACCCGGACCATCGCGGCTCAGCGGGGCGGCGAACGTTGCAATTCGCACGATCTCCCCTGTTTGTGCAAACGCGATGGAACCCCAAGACATCAGGGCACAGAGCCCGTAAATTAAACTGGAATAACGTCTTCTTCCTGCGTGCGCAGGTAGGCCTGTTCGCGCTGAAGGGCGATCATCTGACCGACGCGAAGTATCGCAATACCGCGCATGATCAGGCTGGCGGGGATGAAGGCCCATGCTGTCATCGTCCAAATTAGGGTGTGTGAATCCTGTAACTGGATCGGGTTGAAAATATCCGAGGCGAGTTTCACAAATGCTGGGATCAAGAAGGGCAGCAGAAACCCTAATATAAGGTTAAGCTGACCGTCGCGTTCAAGCCGGGCAACGACATCACCACCGGCAGTTGGGTCGAATGTGGGCAGGTTTGTCCAGACATTGAATCCACCGCGCTGGTTGGGCCAGTTGTTCAGCCGCAGCGCCAAGACAAAGAACGCCAGCGACATCAAGGACACAAGATAGCTGAGGCCCGCGGCGGTGCGGACGCTGTCAAAGATATCCGCACTTGCATCAGCCGGGAGCAAAAGGAGTACGAGGCGGACGGGGGAATACGGGAAGTCCATCGCTTCGGCAAGCGAGCCGCCGACGATGTTAAACAACACCGTCATTGTCGTCGGTTCGGTCACGCCTTTGGCGATGACCGTCAGCGCCAGTACTGTCGCCGCAAGGCCAAAGTAACGGACCCGATTAAAGGGCGGAGCGTCGCGAAATTCTATCAGGCTAGGCGAAATGGAGTTGTATTCAACAAATACAAATACACCAGCTACGATGCAAACAAGAGCGACAATCTGTGCAGTATCCGTCGCCGTGCCTGTCAGCATCAGCGATGGTGTAGCGATCATAAAGATCACTAAGACTGCCCTTAAGGCAGCACCTGGAAGCCGTGAAAACACTGCCCTCTTACCCTCATTTCGGTCGGTCGCGATTACGTTCCGCGCCCTTATTCCGTTTTGACCCTGCTCATTGTCGGCAGGTTGCCTTATAGTTGCCATAATGTTGCCCAATTTCAGTTATCGCCACAAGTGATTGATCAGTTTTGCAAAAAGATCAGGGCAGATTTGCGGCAACACTGGTGCGAGATTGCAACCATTTCAAAGCATTGGAATGATGGCGTCTAGATGTGGGGGTTGCGCGGTTCCGTTGGCACAAGTGCGGTTCATGAACTGTTAGGACCTGTGGTCAAAAAAAGGGGCACCAGATGGCACCCCTTGTTAACAATTCTGCCACAATTTAACGCTTCGGGATCAGACCCAAGGCCGCTCAGCGGAAAGTTGCACCTCATATGTATCGATGGATGCGACCTTTTCCATGGTCAGACCGATGTCATCTAATCCATTCATAAGGCAGTGCTTTTTGAAGGAATCAACCTCAAATGTGTAGACATCACCGTCCGATGACGTGACAGTTTGTGCCACAAGGTCGATTTCGATGCGGGCGTTGGCGCCTTTTTCTGCGTCTTTCATCAGAGCGTCGCGTTGGTCTTGGGGCAATACGATGGGTAAGATACCGTTTTTAAAGCAATTACTGTAAAAGATGTCGGCAAAGCTGGTGGATATTACGCAGCGAATGCCGAAATCTGCAATCGCCCACGGCGCATGTTCGCGCGAAGATCCGCAGCCGAAATTGTCGCCTGCGACCAGCACAGAGGCTTCGCGGTAGGCGGGTTTATTGAGAACAAAGTCAGCGATTTCATTGCCTTGGCGATCAAAACGCATTTCGTCAAACAAGTTCCCGCCGAGGCCGGAGCGTTTGATTGTCTTCAAAAACATCTTCGGGATAATCATGTCCGTGTCGATGTTAACCAACGGCATCGGTGCCGCGATGCCAGAGAGTGTGCTGAATTTTTCCATGTCATGTTCCTTTCGCAGCGGAGTCAAACGTCCGCTGGATCGTTAAGATATTGCGCGTGCGCGTTAACCAGTTGCGGGCCAAGACCGGAGTTTTAGCCGTTTTGTACAAAACTTTGCCGGGTCGTTGCATGGTTTGTACAAAACGAAACCGGGCGGTTGTCCTGTGATCTGGCACACGTTTCATTTCAATGTCTGCGACATTACATCATGTCCCGCACATCAGTGAGCTTGCCGGTGATCGCAGCGGCTGCCGCCATAGCCGGAGACACGAGGTGCGTGCGGCCCTTGTAGCCTTGGCGACCCTCAAAGTTCCGGTTGGAGGTCGACGCACAGCGTTCGCCTTCGGCCAACTGATCGGGGTTCATTGCGAGACACATGGAACACCCCGCCATGCGCCATTCAAATCCAGCGTCCTTGAAGATATCAGCGAGGCCTTCTTCTTCGGCTTGGGCACGGACCAGACCGGAGCCCGGAACGACCATGGCACGCATGCCGTCTTTGACTTTTTTGCCTTTGAGAATTGCAGCAGCGGCGCGCAAGTCTTCGATGCGTCCGTTGGTGCATGAGCCGATAAAGACAGTGTCGATTTCGATGTCGGTCAGTTTTTGGCCCGCAGTGAGGCCCATGTAATCCAGGGCGCGCTTAACCGCGTCGACCTTACCGCCCGTGAAGCTTTCGGGTGCTGGCACCACACCGTCAATCGGCAGGACGTCTTCTGGCGATGTGCCCCATGTGACGGAAGGCGCGATGTCTTCGGCCTTCATGGTCACGACAAGATCCCAGTGCGCGTCGTCGTCGGAGAACAATGTTTCCCACCACGCCTGCGCCTTGTCCCATTGTGCACCTTTGGGGGCGTGGGGGCGGCCTTTGCAATAGGCGTATGTTGTCGCGTCCGGCGCAATGATGCCAGCGCGCGCGCCGCCTTCGATGGCCATGTTACAGACGGTCATGCGGCCTTCCATGGACAGGTCTGTGATCGCGTCACCACAATATTCGATGACGTAGCCCGTGCCGCCGGCCGTGCCGGTTTTGCCGATCACGGACATGGTGATGTCTTTTGCCGTCACACCGGGGTTCAATTTGCCGGTGATTTCGACCTTCATGTTTTTGGATTTCTTCTGGATCAGTGTTTGCGTCGCCAGAACGTGTTCGACCTCGGATGTACCGATGCCGTGGGCCAATGCGCCAAACGCGCCGTGGGTAGCGGTGTGCGAATCGCCGCAAACCACTGTCATGCCCGGAAGGGTCCAGCCCTGTTCGGGGCCGACGATGTGCACGATACCTTGGCGCACGTCGGACACGGGGTAGTAGTGGATGCCGAAATCTTTGGCGTTCTTGTCCAGCGCGTCGACCTGAATGCGGGAATCTTCGGTCATGGTTTCGGCGTTGGCGCGATCCAGCGTGGTGGGCACGTTATGGTCTGGCACGGCGATAGTTTTATCCGGTGCGCGCACGGTGCGACCCGTCATGCGCAGGCCCTCAAATGCCTGTGGGGACGTCACCTCGTGGACAAGGTGGCGGTCGATATACAGCAGGCAGGTGCCATCGTCGGATTCGTCAGCGACGTGGGCATCCCAGATTTTGTCATAAAGCGTTTTGGGGGACATGTGTCCTCTCCCGTTGTTGTTGTTTGGGGGGTATCGTATCAGGTGCGCCCCGAGATAAATCGCGGGCGCATTGAGTTATAGATGTGCGAGTATGGTGCGCGTGGCACCATAAAAGCGCCAAGGCAGGCGGGCGCGGTCATCCATGTCAAAAACTTGCGTCATAAGGTGCAGTTACACATCCTGTCTGGTTCTCGCAAGGGTGATCCCGTTTCAGTGCCCGCGCAAAGACCCGTGTGGACCCTTGCTGTTTTGCGCGCCAGACAACAAAGTGTCTTGGTAGTTAAGGATTACCCATGGAACCGCAAACCACATTAGACCTTGCTGGTCAGGCCGCCGAGATTGCCCAAATTGGCCAAGGAATATGGGGCCAGATTGTTTTATTTTTCCAAAGCCTTTTGCGGCCGTGGAATGCTTATCAGTTGGGTATCGTCGTTGCGATATATCTTGTTGCGCACTTGGCCAGCCGGTTTGCCAAGCCGCCATTGCATCAATGGATGCGCACACGTGAAGGCTGGCCGAAGTGGCGTTTGCGGTGGCTGTTGGTCATTCATCGGCGGCTGCGCGGAATATTCTTTGTTGCGTTGATCTGGATTGTTTTGATCGTGATGCGCGAAGTGACGTGGGGATCGCGGTCTTATATGATCGGGATCGTGGCCAACCTTGCGCTGGCTTGGCTGATTGTGGTGTTTGCGACGCGGCTGATTGGCAATCCGTTTTTGCGATCCATCGTGCGCTTCGGTGCATGGATCTGGATCACGCTGCGCATCACTGGGCTGACGGAACAGGGGATTGAGGTTCTTGATGCCGCATCCATTGAGATTGCCGATGCGCGGCTGTCGCTTTGGTTGTTGGTGCAAGGCGTGTTCATCCTGTCGATTTTCTTTGTCGTAGCGCGGTTTATTTCGCACCAGACGTCGGTGCGCATTCACCGCAACGAAGACATCAGCCCGTCGATGCGGGTGCTGGTCGTAAAGTTTTTGCAAGTGGTGCTGTATGGATTTGCGTTCTTCGTCGGCTTGCAGGCCGTCGGGTTTAATCTGACGGGCCTTGCGGTTCTGTCAGGTGCGATTGGTGTCGGTATTGGTTTTGGTCTGCAAAAGGTTGTCAGCAACCTTGTGTCGGGCATCATCATTTTACTGGATAAATCGATCAAGCCCGGTGACGTTATCACCGTGGGCGAAACGTTTGGTTGGATCAATTCACTGGGCGCGCGCTATGTGTCCATCACGACGCGCGATGGGCGCGAGTATCTGATCCCGAACGAAGACCTGATCACCACGCAGGTGGTGAACTGGTCGCATTCCAACGATTTCGTGCGGTTGGATATTTATTTTGGCACCGCCTACAGCGACAACCCCCGTGAAGTGCGCAAACTGGCGATTGCAGCGGCTGCGAGCGTGGATCGCGTTCTCGAATTTCGCCCGCCTGTTTGTCACATTGTCGGATTTGGCGACAGCAGCGTAGATTACATCCTGCGATTCTGGATCAAGGACCCAACGGGGGGTCTGACCAACATTCGTGGCAACGTTTATCTGGCCCTATGGGACGCGTTTGCGGACAACGGTATTTCGATTCCGTTCCCACAACGTGAGGTCAAAATGATCGAAGGGTCGGAAATCAGGCACAAAGCGCTTGATTAATGGGTCAAATGAGCAGAATTGGCGCACTGCAGCAGTTTACCCACCTGTTCATTGAATTGCGACAGAACGGTTGTTAAGTTGATGCATGCCCAGCGCCGGGGTTTGGATGGCGTTTCTTAAGGAGGACAATGAACTGTCTTTTGCTACACAGGCAGGAATTCCTGCCGCACACGGGATCCACGCAATGAGCGTGCAAGCCCCGACTGCTGACAGCACGCTGGCCGCTGTTCTAAAATCTTTGGACGACGATAAGGGCGAAGATATCGTGCAGATCGATCTGCACGGCAAGTCCGAGATGGGTGACTATATGGTCATCGCGTCCGGTCGGTCTTCGCGTCAGGTATCGGCGATGGCTGAAAAGCTGACCGACCGTCTGAAACAATCCTTCGGGATTTTGTGCAAGGTCGAAGGCCGTGCCACGGGTGACTGGGTCTTGATCGACACAGGCGACGTGATTGTGCATGTCTTCCGCCCTGAAGTGCGCGAGTTCTATCAGCTTGAGAAGATGTGGCAGAACCCTGGCGACGCCACGGCTGAACACAACGCCGCAGAGGCCGCCAAGAGAACGACGTGATGCTTTGCGCCTGACGTTATGTGTTGTGGGCCGCCTGCGTGCTGGCCCGGAACGCGATCTGATTGACGACTATCTATTGCGATTTGACCGGACGGGTCGGGCCCTTGGCCTTGGCCCTATTGACGTGCGCGAGGTTGAGGACCGCAAAGGCGGCGGCATGGCGGCTGAGGCCGTATTGCTGGAGAAGGCATTGCCCAACGGGGCGGCAGTGATTGCGCTGGATGAACGCGGTAAGATCAAATCATCGCCCGATTTTGCCAGTGATCTGGCGCGGTTTCGCGATGACGGGCGCAGTGACCTCGCCTTTATTATTGGCGGCGCAGACGGGATCGACCCCAGCCTGCGGGCCAAATGTGATGCGTCTTTGAGTTTTGGCAAAATGGTCTGGCCGCATATGCTGGTGCGGGTGATGCTGGCCGAACAAGTGTACCGCGCGGCCAGCATTCTGGCGGGCGCACCCTATCACCGCGCTTAGGATTTGAGTTGTATTGGCCAAGATGAAGACAGGAGCTGTTTGCGCCTTCGCTGAGGATCGCTAGAAGGGTGTAAACCTAAAAGGAATTTTGCCATGGCCGCGCCAAAACCTGTTGTTCTTTGTATTCTGGATGGATGGGGCAAACGTGCCGAGGTTGCGGGCAATGCGCCCGCTTTGGCCAACACGCCGAATTATGATCGCGTGATGGCAGGCGCGACTGCGGAATTGATCACCCATGGGCCGGACGTGGGATTGCCGCGCGGTCAGATGGGCAATTCAGAGGTTGGGCATACCAATATTGGTGCGGGCCGTGTGGTGGCGATGGATCTGGGCGCGATTGATCTGGCGATTGAAGATGGGTCGTTTTTTGACAACGCGGCGCTGGTGGCATTTGCGGATAGATTGAAAGCGTCCGGCAAGGTCGCACATGTGATGGGGCTGGTCAGCGACGGCGGCGTGCACGGGCATATTGTGCATATTCAGGCAGCCCTAAAGGCGCTGTCGGATCGCGGTGTGCGCACCGTACTGCATGCCATCACCGACGGGCGCGACGTGGCCCCGAAGTCCGGCGCAGGATATATGCGCGATTTGATTGGCGCGATGCCGAACGGCGTCACAATCGGGACCGTCTGTGGGCGCTACTACGCGATGGATCGCGACAACAGATGGGAACGGGTTGAAACCGCCTACCGCGCGATGGTTCAAGGCGTTGGCGTGCGTGGGGACGACGCGGTTGGTGTGATTGAAGCGGCTTACGAGAGCGCTGTGACAGATGAATTTGTGCCCGCCACGGTGCTGGGGGGCTATGCGGGCATGGCCGACGGTGACGGCGTGTTTTGTTTGAACTTCCGCGCCGATCGCGCGCGTGAGATTTTGGCGGCGATGGGTGACCCTACATTTGACGGGTTTGATGTGTCGGGTCGCCCCGCGCTGGATATGTTGGGGATGGTAAATTATTCCACCAGCCATGATGAATATATGACCACGTGCTACCCCAAACAAAAGATTACTAATGCGTTGGGCGCTTGGGTTGCGGCCAAGGGATTACGACAGTTTCGCGTCGCGGAAACCGAGAAATACCCCCATGTGACGTTCTTTTTGAACGGCGGGATTGAAGTCCCCGAGGTTGGCGAGGATCGTTATATGGCCCCGTCCCCGAAAGTTGCCACCTATGATTTGCAGCCGGAAATGTCAGCCGCCGAGGTGACGGATGCGTTCGTTGGTGCGATCGAGGACCAGTATGATTTGATCGTTTGCAACTACGCCAATCCCGACATGGTCGGACATACCGGTGACATCGGCGCTGCCGTGAAAGCATGCGAAGCGGTGGATGCCGGTTTGGGCCGCGTTTTGGCAGCACTTGAGGCAGTGGGTGGTGCGATGATCGTCACCGCCGATCACGGCAATTGCGAGACTATGATTGATCCTGACACTGGTGGCCCACACACGGCGCACACGACCAATCCGGTGCCGGTGGCGCTTGTTGGCGGACCCAAGGGCGCGCGTTTGCACAACGGACGGCTCGCGGATTTGGCGCCGACGTTGTTGGGATTGATGGGGCTGGAATTGCCGCCTGAAATGACCGGCGAAAGTCTGATTGAGTGAAAGTTCTGGCCGTCATATGTGCGCTAATCGCGGCACCACTTTGCGCGCAAACCCCCGCAGAGGCGGCGTTCGCAGCGTCGGCGCGTCTGCAAGATGCGCGCGCAACTTTGCAGGCGGCGCAGGGGCGGTCTGACCGCGTCGCAGCCTTGACGGAAACCGTACAGGCCTATGAAGCAGGCCTTGCGGCATTGCGCGACGGTTTGCGCCGCGCTGCGATCCGACAACGCACATTAGAGACTGATCTGGCGGCGCGATCCAATGAGGTCGCACGCCTGTTGGGTGTATTGCAAACCATTGGGAGGGCCCCTGCGCCGATCCTGTTTTTGCACCCGTCGGGGCCAACTGGCACGGCGCGATCGGGGATGATGTTGGCGGACGTAACGCCTGCGTTGCAAGACGAGGTCACGGCGTTGCGCGAACAGCTTGAAGAAGTCGCCCTTTTGCGCGGCTTGCAAACCGACGCGCTGAGCATTCTTAGGGACGGGTTGGAAGGGGCGCAAATTGCACGGTCGGCATTAAGCGCGGCGATTTCGGACCGTACTGATTTGCCGCAACAGTTCTTGGAGGACCCGATCCAGATGGCGGTGTTGCTGGCCAGCGCGCAGACCTTGGACGCGTTCGCGGCAGGGTTAGAGCAGACCCAAGCGGGCGGCGGGCCGGATGCCAGCACTGTTAAGGGCGCGGTTCCACTGCCGGTTGCGGGACAAGTGATCCGACAATTTAACGAAGCCGATGCTGCGGGGGTCACACGCCCCGGTATTTTGATCGCGACACAACCCCGCGCACTGGTTTCAACGCCGCTGTCGGCCACAATCCGCTATGCGGGACCGCTGCTGGATTACGGCACGGTGGTTATTCTGGAACCCGCCGCAGAGACGCTTTGGGTGATTGCAGGCTTGGCTGAGGTATTTGGCGAGGTCGGGCAAATTGTGCCGGACGGCACGCCAATTGGCCTTATGGGGGGCATTATCACGGATGCTCAAGCGATTTTGAACGAAAGCGCGCAGGGTTCCGCCGGACAACGTACCCAAACGCTTTATCTTGAGGTAAGAGACAGGCAAGGTGTCGTGAACCCCGCGGATTGGTTTGCGTTTGAATAAACGCACGTCGTGTAGGCACAAACATGATAATGGGAATGAAAAGATGAAGAAATTTGCTATGGCCGCCACGGGTGGCATCTTGCTGGGAGCGATTGTTACAACGCAGATCGCGGGCCCTTTGATTGCGCAGGAAGCCGATAACAATGCCAGCGTTTACGAACAGCTTGATCTGTTTGGCGACATCTTTGAACGCATCCGTGCGCAATATGTCGAAGACGTCGACGAAGCAGCACTGATTGAGGCGGCGATTGACGGCATGTTGAGCTCCCTCGATCCACATTCCAGCTATTTGTCGCCCGAAGACGCCGCAGATATGCGCGAAACGACCCGTGGCGAGTTTGGTGGGCTCGGCATCGAGGTCACGCAAGAAGAAGGTTACGTGAAGGTCGTATCCCCGATTGATGGCACGCCAGCCGCCGAAGCCGGCATCGAATCAGGTGATTTCATCACTGGTGTGGACGGTGAAAATATGTTGGGTCTGACGCTGGATGAAGCGGTTGACTTGATGCGCGGGCCTGTCGGGTCGGAGATTATCATCACAGTGGTGCGCGAAGGTTTTGATCAACCTTTCGACGTGTCCATCATCCGTGACACCATTACGTTGACTGCTGTGCGTAGCCGCGTTGAAGGCGAAACCGTTGTGCTGCGCATTGTAACGTTCAGTGACCAGACGTATCCCAGCCTCGAAGAACAGTTGGCCGAACAAGTGGCAGAGGCTGGCGGCATCGAAAACGTCAACGGGTTCGTCATTGATTTGCGCAACAATCCCGGTGGTTTGCTGAACCAGGCGATTGCTGTGTCTGATGCGTTCTTGGACGCTGGTGAAATCACATCGACCCGTGGCCGTGATCTGGGCGATGGCCAACGCTGGAATGCCCGTGAGGGTGATCTTGCCGAGGGGCTGCCGATTGTTGTGCTGATCAACGGCGGATCTGCATCCGCGTCCGAGATCGTCGCAGGTGCGTTGCAAGATCACCGACGCGCCGTCGTCATCGGCACCAATTCGTTTGGCAAAGGGTCCGTGCAAACGGTCATGCCGCTGCGCGGTGAAAGTGCCATGCGCCTGACAACGGCGCGGTATTACACGCCGTCAGGCCGGTCCATTCAATCGCTGGGTATTTCGCCTGACATCATCGTTGAACAACCACGCCGTGATCCAAACGCCGAAGTCGTGGACGAAGAAGAAGAAGATGCAGGGTTCACCCGTTCCGAGGCAGACCTGCGCGGTGCGTTGGACAATGACAGCCTGACCGACGACGAGATTGAGCAAATTCAAGCGGACCGTCTGCGCGCCGAAGACGCCGCCGCCCTGCGGGTTGAGGATTATCAAATGGCCTATGCCATTGATATTCTTAAGGGCTTGCAAGTTCTTGGCGCTAACAACGACAACTAATACGTCCCATGTCGGGAGACTGCGCCGCCGAGAATGATCCTTTGGGTCAAGCTCGGCGGTGTTTTCATTTGGAGGACCGCCAAGATGGCCAAAACATTAACGGCCGAACAGATCGCAAAATTGCCCTATCGCCCCTGCGTCGGGCTGATGGTGGTAAATGGTGACGGTAAAGTATTCGTTGGCCAGCGTGTGGATCACGACCAGAACGCGTGGCAGATGCCGCAGGGGGGCATTGATGACGGCGAAGATGTCACCACGGCGGCCCTACGTGAACTGGGCGAAGAAACCGGAATCACGCCCGATCTTGTGGTGATCGAGGCCGAGACAGACAACTGGCTGCCCTATGATTTGCCCCATAGTATCGTGCCGAAAATCTGGAAAGGGCGCTATCGCGGTCAGGAACAGAAATGGGTGCTGATGCGGTTCTCGGGCACCGATGATCAGATCAACATTGTGCAGCCGCACCAAGAATTTTCCGAATGGACGTGGATTTCTCCCAAGGATCTGCTGGCGAGCATCGTCCCATTCAAGCGCGACGTTTATGCGGCCGTGCTGGTGGAATTTGGAGGTAAGATATGAAAATAATTTTGGCGGCGGCTTTAGTCGTCATCGCGGGACAAGCCCAAGCGTTGTCGTGTTTGCGCGCTGACGTGGCCCGCACGTTTGGTTGGGCGTCCGAGGCCGAAGAAAGGTATGTCGTCTTGCAAGGGGCGTTCACGTTTTCGCCCCCCGCAGAGGACCTGACGGACATGAATGATCGCCAATCCGTGCGACTGCCCGCGACGTTTTCGGGGCAATACCTTGGGGCCGGCGGGTTTGTGGCGGCGCCAACGCTTGACGTGACGTTGCGTTTTGAGTGTTTCGGGCCGTGGTGTGGGTCGATCGAAAACAATGAGGACACCCTCGCCTTTGTTGAGCAGACAGCGGATGGCTACGTTTTGAACGTCGATCCGTGTTTCAGCACAGTATTCGCGCCCGACAACGCGAACGTGCAAAGTGTCTTGTCGTGTATGCGCGGCACCGGCTGCCAAGAACAGGCGTTCTAGCGCAAGCGGTTCAACAATCGAAGCGATGCATAGCCGTCGGGGGTGATGTTGTTGGCCAGTTGATAGTTGCGGATCGCGTTGATCGTCAGCGGGCCGATACGCCCGTCGATGACCGTGGTATCAAACCCAGCCGCTGTCAGACGTTCCTGCAATTCGATCCGTTCCACGCCGTTGAGCGCACGATCATCGCGTGGCCAAGCCGCCTGAACCGCATCGCCGCCACTGATACGGTCTGACAACAGGCCAACACCGATCACATAGGCGTCGGCGGTATTGTAGCGTTCGATCACCGCGAAATTCGGGAAGATCATGAACGCCGCGCCCAGCGCCCCTGCGGGCAAAAGGATTGACGCCGACCCATGATCAGGCACCGCACGTCCGGCCATATCGACGATGCCGATTGTGGCCCATTCGCTGGGCAGTTTTTGGTTTTCGCGCCGCGCTGTGGCGTAATCAAACCCTTGGGGGATTTGCACTTCGACGCCCCAAGGCTGGCCCTGCACCCAGCCAAAACTGCGCAGGTAATTGGCGGTAGATGCCAGCGCGTCTGTCGGATCGTCGGCCCAGATATCGCGCCGCCCATCGCCGTTTCCATCCACTGCATAATCTAGAAAACTGGTCGGAATGAACTGCGTGTGGCCCATGGCACCTGCCCATGATCCGGTCATATTGCGCGGGGCCGTATCGCCCGCCTGCAAGATTTGCAGCGCCGCGATCAACTGTTGTTCAAAGAATTCGCCACGGCGCCCGTCATAGGCCAGTGTCGCCATGGCTTCGATGACATTGGTGCTGCCGCGCACCGCGCCATAAGCCGATTCCAGCCCCCAGATCGCGACGACAACGTCCTTGTCGACGCCGAAGGTTTCTTCGATCCGGTTGAGCAGTTGCCTGTTGTTGTCCAGCGCACGGCGGCCATTGCGCACGCGCGCATCTGAAACGGCGGTGTCGAGGTAATCCCACAGTGATTTGGTGAATTCGGATTGATTGCGATCACGTTCAATGACGGTGGTGTTGTAAATGATCCCGTCAAAGGCCGCATCGAACGTGGCGGTTGAAATGCCTTGGCGCGTTGCGCGATTGCGAAAACCGGAAATCCAAGCGTTGAAGCCTTGGTTCGCAGTTTGCACGCGGGTAATCGGGCTGACGTGGACGGGGGCATCCAGCGGGATTGGACCCGCAGAAACCGTGCCCGCCACACAAAGTGCAGCAGCCAAAACAGCGTGCATAACCGACATACCACCACCCGAAATTGCGAGATCAATTTCGACGAAGCTAGCGCGCATATTTCCAAACTGAAACCGGCAAACTATGGCAAGGGCGAACTTCCGCTTGCTCAGGTGCGGGTTCGATTGACCTTACGCGCTGTTTTTGCCGCTTTTTTCTTGGACGAGCCAAATTTACGCCGTGGTGATTTTCCGCGGTTGGATGGGCGGCCCTGTGGCATGGCCTTGCCGTCAATTTCCAGCAGTTCGACAATCAGGCCACCGGTGACTGGGGCCGCTTCGATCAGTTTTACCACGACCCGCACACCAAGGCCGATCACAACGCCCGTGTCGGACCCCATCAGGGTCTGGTTGTCAGCGTCATAGTGGAAATATTCAGCGCCAAGATTGCGGATCGGGATCATGCCATCCGCGCCAGTTTCATCAAGCTTTACGAACACCCCGAACTTGGCGATGCCGCTGATCCGCCCGCCCATCACAGCACCGACACGTTCGCTTAGGAATGCCGCGAGGTAGCGGTCCGTCGTGTCGCGTTCGGCCACCATGGAGCGGCGTTCGGTGTCAGATATTGCCTGCGCGGTTTCAGGTAAAATCGCCTCATCCTCGGGTGTTAATCCGTCCTTGCCCCAGCCGTGGGCCGTGATTAATGCGCGGTGCACAATCAGGTCGGAATAGCGCCGGATCGGCGAGGTGAAGTGCGCATAAGCCTTGAGCGCCAAGCCAAAATGGCCGAAGTTATCCGGGCTGTAGTACGCCTGCGTCATCGATCGCAGCGTCGCGATGTTGATCAGTTCGGCATGGTCGGTGTCCGCCGCTTGGTTGAGCAAACGGTTGAGGTGCCCCGTCTTGAGGACCTGACCTTTGGCCAATTGCAAACCGGCGGATTCAGCCGTTTCGCGCAATGCGTCCAGCTTTTCGGGTTTCGGTTCTTCATGAACCCGAAACAACAGCGCAGTCTTTTTGGCGACCAAGGTTTCGGCAGCGGCAACATTTGCCAGAACCATGAATTCTTCGATCAGGCGATGCGCATCAAGGCGATCCTTGAACGCGACATCCGTGACCACGCCATCCTCATTGAGGATGATCTTGCGTTCCGGCAGGTCGAGTTCCAGCGGCTGACGCACAGCGCGGGCTTTTTTCAGCGCGTTGTAACAGGCATACAGGGGCCGGATCACGTCATCGAGCAGCGGCGCGACTTTGTCATTTACCGCGCCGTCCATTGCCGCCTGAACTTCCTCATAGTTCAGCGACGCAGGGGAGGTCATCAACCCGCGCACAAAGCGGTGCGACGTTTTGTTGCCATCGCGGTCGATCTGCATTTCCACTGCGATACAGGCACGCGGCACGCCTTCGTGCAACGAACACAGATCACCCGACAAACGGTCCGGCAACATCGGCACAACGCGGTCGGGGAAGTAGGTGGAATTGCCGCGCTTGCGCGCTTCGATATCGAGCTTGGACCCAGACGTGACGTAGTACGCGACATCTGCAATCGCGACCCAAAGCGCAAAACCGCCGTTCCCGTTGGGGATCGCGCAGCAGGCATCGTCATGATCGCGGGCGTCCCACGGATCGATGGTGATCAGCGGCAGGTGTTGCAGGTCGTCGCGCCCTTTAAGGCCTGCGGGTTTGGCACTGTCGGCTTGCGCCACGACATCATCGGGAAAGTGGTCGGGAATACCGTGCTGGTGGATCGCGATCAGGCTGACGGCCCGTGGCTGTGTCGGGTCGCCCAACCGCGCCACGATGCGCGCCTGTGGCAGGCCCATGCGCCCCTTTGGTCCGGCCTGCTCCGCCTCAACCAACTCACCGTCTTTGGCGTCACCCGTGGCGCCCGCCGCCACGATCCATTCCTTTTGCGAGCCCTTATCGACAGGCAGAATACGCCCGCCCTCGGACGCGGCGCGAAACACGCCTAGAACCCGCAGCGGGTTGGTGCCGATGCGGCGGATCAGTCGTGCGGAATAGGCGAAATCTTCACCAGTCACTTCGGTCAAGCGACCCAAGATGCGTTCCCCCGCGCCCAGCGCAGGCTCGTCGGGTTTCATCACCAGCAGAATACGCGGCGCATCGCCTGTTCCCGCCCATTCCAATGGGCGTGCAAACAGATCGCCGTCGCTGTCGGGGCCTGTCACCTCCAACACGGACACTGGCGGCAGCTTATTGGCATCACGATAGGACGATTTGCGCTTTTGCAATTTACCGTCATCTTCGAGTTCGCGCAGCAGACGTTTAAGATCAATCCGCGCGGCCCCCTTGATGCCAAATGCCTTCGCGATGTCGCGCTTGGCAGTTTGGGTGGGGTTTTCGGCGATCCAGTCAAGGATTTCGGTCTTGGAGGGTATACGTGTCATGGGCTGTGCCTATCACGCCCAAAATCCCGCGTCAGACTCATTCGTCTTTGCTTTATAAAATATCTCGGGGGGAGTCCGAAGGACGGGGGGCTGGCCCCCCTTTCCGCCCGCCGCAGGCGTGATCAGGTGAAATAGTCGCGCAAGATACGGGCATAGATCGCCTTGAGCTGGGTGATTTGTTCAACCGGCACGCATTCATCGACTTGGTGCATGGTTTTACCGACCAGACCGACCTCAACCACAGGGCAATGGTTCTTGACGAACCGTGCGTCCGACGTTCCGCCCGTGGTGGACAGTTCCGGCGTTATACCGGTTTCTGCCAAAACGGCGGCGCTGATCAGATCAGACAGGTCCCCCGGTGGCGTGACGAAACTTTCACCCGACACGCGCGTGTCCATGTCGATATGCACGCCAAACTCTGCGGCCACTGCATCAACCTCGTCCTGCATCCATGCGATGACGGTGTGCGATGTGTGCAGGTCATTAAACCGCACATTTGCGCTGGCTTTGCAGGTGGCGGGGATAACGTTGGTCGCGGGATTGCCGGTATCGATAGTGACAATCGCAAGGGTTGAGGGATCGAAGTGATCCGACCCTGTGTCCATTTCATGGCTGGCCAATCGATCCATTAGCCGCGCCATGGCAGGCAGCGGGTTGTTGGCACGGTGTGGATAGGCGGAATGGCCTTGTTTGCCAGTCACTGTGAAATGCGAGGTCAGCGATCCGCGACGCCCGACTTTGATCATTTCGCCCATGACATCCGGACAGGTCGGTTCGCCGACGATGCAGGCGGTCATTGCTTCGCCGTTGGACTGCATCCAATCCAGCAATGCGATGGTGCCGTCAGTTGATGCGCCTTCTTCGTCGCCAGTGATCGCCAAAATGATCGCCCCATCTGGCGGCGTGTCTTGCACGAAATCAATGGCGGCTGCGGCAAAGGCTGCGACGCCGGACTTCATATCTGTGGCACCACGACCATAGAGAATGCCATCGCGGATTTCCCCGCCGAACGGGTCGACTGTCCAGGCGGCCGCGTCACCCACGGGCACAACGTCGGTGTGACCGTTAAAGCCAAAGGATTTGTTGGCCCCACGTGCGCCCCACCGCGCATACAGGTTTGGCGTGTCTGCGCGATCAACGCGCCACGTTTCAAACCCTGCGTCCGACAAGAGGCGGTCAAGCAATTGCAGCGCACCGCCCTCGACGGGTGTGACGCTGGGACAGCGGATCAGATCGGCGGTCAGGGCGACGGGATCAACGGGCATGAAAACTCTCCTAATTGGCCCAGCGATATCGGTGATTTGACGGTGATGCAAATCCTCGCGCTCGGGTCCGGGCTGTGTCCCAGCCGACACAGACGTTGAGTGACTTGGGCATAACCACCTAAAAAGCCACCAAAAAAGCCCGCCGCTACCATATGGTGAACACAATAATATAGACCCGAGGCAGGGCAGACATCGAGCGGACCCAACATGGTCCATAGGTCGCAACGTCGACCACTAGATATAGGCATTTCACCGACGTTTTCGTGTCGGGGCCGTCTGGCTTGTCCCATCTTTGGAGCAGATGAGTACAATGGTTGCAGGCGTAGAATTAGACTATGACACCAACGCATCGGCGATGCAGATGGCCAATACCATCTTTGGAAATGGTGTTTCGGTGGTCGGTGCGACGTATTCGGGTTCCAGCTATTCATCGGCGATTTATTCGAACGGGGACGCGGTCGCAGGCAATGTGACACCAGCCGATACAGGTGTCATTCTGTCAACCGGCAGCGCCACGCGTTTCACCAACAATTCCAACCAGTCGAACCTGAATTCAAACACGTCCGTAAATTCAGGGGGCGCAAACAACGATTCCGACTTTAACGCCATCGCCGGGACCAACACCTATGACGCGTCTTATATGATTGTGGATTTCATCCCGACTGAGGATGTGATGACGATGCAATTCGTGTTTAGCTCGGACGAATATCCGGAATATACCAACTCGGTTTATAACGACATGGTTGGCGTCTGGATCAATGGAACGCACGTACCACTGTCCATCGCAAGCAGCGGTACGACGATTAATTCAGTCAACCAATCCGATAACATCAACCTTTACAACGACAACACCAACGATCAGTTCAACACCGAGATGGACGGCTTTACCGTCACGATGACACTGACAATTCCGGTGACCGTCGGCGAGGTGAATTCGATCAAGATCGGTATCGCGGATGTCAGCGACAACCAATACGATTCCAACCTTTTGATCGCCGCAGATTCGATACAGACCAAGCTGGTCGCGCTGGACGATCAAGTCACGATGAAAGACAGCGTCACAAAGAACGTTGATGTTCTGGACAACGATATCAACCAAACATCCGGCACGTTGCAGGTGACCCATATCAACGGCACTCCAGTGGTCGCAGGGCAGACGATTACGCTTCCGACGGGTCAGACCGTAAAGCTGCTTGCAGATGGCACGTTTGACATCACGACCGACGATGATTTTGAAACGACGAGCTTTACCTATGAGGTCGAGAGCACCGATGGGTCTGGCAATGTCCTTGAGACCGATGTTGGATTTGTAACAGTCGAAACGATCCCCTGTTTTGTCGCAGGCACGATGATTGATACGCTTGGCGGGCCGCGCGCGGTTGAAGGTTTGATCCCAGGCGACATGGTCATGACACGTGATGACGGCCCGCAGCCGTTGCGCTGGATTGGCCGCCGCAGCGTGCCAGCAATTGGTAAGATGGCGCCAATTTGCATTCGTGAAAATGCGTTGGGTCAGCACGGGGAAATCCTGGTTTCGCCACTGCATCGCGTGTTGGTCAGGGACGTCCTCGCTGAGCTGATGTTCGGTGAGGCCGAAGTGCTTATTGCCGCGCGGGATTTGGTGAATGATCACACGATCCGACCCGTTGAAGGCGGCGAGGTCGACTATGTGCATCTGTTGTTTGACCAGCACCAGGTGATTTATGCCGAAGGGCTTGCCACCGAGAGCTTTTTGCCAGGACCACAGACAACGAAATCATTCGAGGCGGACATCATTGCGGAGATTTGTACGATTTTCCCTGAGCTTGATCTGACAACCGGTGAGGGGTACGGCCCCGCCGTGCGCCCGATGTTGAAAAGCTACGAGGCGGAAGCCATGCGACGTCGGGTGGCATAGCGCGATATGACACTGAAATGGATCGGAACGCGAACGCAGGAAGACGGGGTTTTTAACGCCGCTGGACTGGGGTGCGCGGCCAAATGTGATCCGGTCGGGACGGACTTGCTGACGCGCGGGAGCCTGATGATCGAGGTCGCGCTGCGCCCGACTGTGCAACCGATAAACCTGCTGCGGTATAGTGTGCTGGCCCCGTGGCCATCGGGATTGACCCTGTGTTTAGAACCAGATGGGACTGTGCGTTTGATGATGCGCCAAGGGACGCGGCAATTGCAGACGGCGCTGAAAACAACGCTCGGCAGTGACGTGCAGACTGCGCATATTACCTATACTTGGGATGCGCCTGCGCGACGTGGGCTGCTGAGCGTGCATCTGCCGGATCACGGGCTGCTTTGGCAGACCAATGTCGTGACCCCTTTTCCGCTGTCCATGCGCGATGCCCAATTGATCATGACCGACGCGAACAGCAGCAGGATCGACGCGGGTGTGGTCTTTGCAGCGATTGCAGATGCGCCCTGCCCGCTGGGGCCACTACCGGGCCTGTCAGGCACAGCCGCAATCGACACGCCAACTGGCCCAAAGGCGCTGCAGGATTTCGTATCAGGCGATCTGGTGAATGTTGCGGACGGTCATCCGGTGCCTGTTCTATGGGCGGGGCATGCGACATTGCCCACGTTGGGACGTTTCGCGCCCATGACATTGCGCCGTCCGTATATGCAGTTGTGGGATGATTTGGTGACGACCCGTGATCAGCGGGTCTGTCTGGCCGGATCAGAAGTTGAATATCTGTTCGGCGAAGAACGCGTGACCACGGCTGTGCGACATCTTGAGGCGCGCAATTGCGCGGTGCCAACAAAGCCCGTGCCAGCGGTGATGACCTATTATCAGATCCTGCTTGAGACCCATGACATTATCACGGTGAACGGCGCATTGGTTGAAAGTTTTGATGCCTCTGCGGTGCTGGACACGCCGTCGTTGATCAAAAGTTCGGTTCTTGCGAATTTGGCCCCTGACTTGCGGCCAAGTCGCATCGGGCTTGCTGCACCTGTGTTGCAGCGCCATGAGGCGATGACGCTGACGGGCGCGACGATCGGCTAGGGCGCCCCGTCGCCGTCATCATCGTCGTCGTCGTCGTCGCCTTCAAAGAACGGTGTCATCTGCGCCACGATCACGCTGTTTTCGTCGAGCGCGCGCTGCATCAATTCGCGTTCTTCTTGCGCAATCTCGTGCCCTTCAGCGAGGCGTTCGTCCAACGTGCCGTAACCGGACACATCAAGCGGTGCCACATCGGCCTGTTTCAGGATCGCGACGGTTTCGCGCACGGCTTCGGCCTCATCTATACCGGAGGCATAAATCATCAGCGCGGCACCTGTGCTGTCTTTGGGAAGCCCGTCACCGACCTTGCGGCCAACCTCAACGAGGAGGGTGAACACCTGCTGGCGCGAGGGCTTTTTCTTTTTGGGTTTGGCATCGGATGTATCGGTCATGGCAGTGGCCGTAACGCCCAGCATGCGTGGCGTCAACGTCTACGCAGACCAACGGCGCATTGACGAAACCTGCCCTTGCGCACAAGGTCGTGCGAACAGTGGGAAATTTGCTAATGTTGATGTTGCGTGCCTTCTTCGTATTTTTGTTTGTTTGTAGCGCTTTTCCAGCTTTTGCACAGGACGAACCGCTGTCATTTGCGACCGTTGAACGCCTGCCGTTCGCCACGCAAGTGGAGGGTGTCGATACGGGATTCAGCCTTGAGCTGATGCGCGAAATCTCCAATCAACTTGGGCGCGAAATTACATTCGAGTTTTATGAGAGTTTTCCTGCGATGCTGTCGTCACTCGACGAAGGCCTGCACGACGGCGCTGTTGCCAATATTTCGATCACCGCAGATCGTGAGAGTTATCTGGACTTTTCACATCCGATCTTTGAGGGCGGCATCGGGGTGTTGCTTCTGGATGAAGATAACGGTGGATCGTTCATATCAGCGCTGTTGACGCGGGATCTTTTGATTATCGTTTTGGCGGCTCTTGGCCTGCTGTTTGGCAGTGGTGTTTTGATGTGGCTGCTTGAGCGGCGCGCGCAAGCCTATTTCGACCGCAAAGGATCGGACGCGTTGTTTCATTCGTTCTGGTGGTCGCTAAATTTGGTGGTGAATGGCGGGTTCGAGGAACGGGTGCCACAAACCCGATTAGGGCGGGTGTTTGCCATTATTCTGGTGGTGTCGAGCCTGTTCCTTGTGTCGATATTCGTGGCGACGATCACGTCGACGATGACCGTTGACGCGTTGCAGGACAATGTTGACTCGATCAATGATCTTGAGGGTCAGCGGGTCGCGACGATTGCGGAATCAACCTCTGCGGCGTTCTTGGATGCGCGGGATTTATCCTATGTCGGCTATGGGTCGTCCAACGACATGTTCGCCGATCTGGAAGCCGGGCAACTGGATGCGATCGTTTTTGATGCGCCTATCCTGTCCTATTATTCCAACGACAACGCGGAACCCGCGACGCGGTTGCTGCCGCGCATTTACCGGCGTGAAAGTTATGGGATCGCGCTGCCGCCCAACAGCGATTTGGCAGAGCAGATCAATCGAACGCTTTTGCGCCTGCGCGAAGACGGAACCTATGGTGAGTTGGTGACAACTTGGTTCGGAAATACAAGCCGCTAGGGCGCCGCGTCGTCGTCGCTATAGCGTGATTTGGCCGCCCAGAGGGACGAGAATATCAGCACTGCTTGGACGGGGATGAATCCGATCGCAAGAAGCGCCGTGACCGTTGCCCAAACTGGAAAATTGAACGTTTCTGTCAGGGATTGGAACGGGCGGAACAGAAACATAAACGCGGCAACAAGACAGGCAGCGTCGAGGGCGACAGGTGCCCATGCCGCGCCCCACGTGGGCCGAACCCCCGCCGCGATACGCCGCTTGGCGAGGGTTCGAGACACGATCATAGGCGCATTTCGCAAAGTTCAGTCATCAGTCGCTGCCTTTCGCGTCGCTCAAACGCAATTGCTGACAAGCCGTTCATCTGAGCGAACAGCACCTTAGTCCCGCAACAACTCATTGATGCCAGTCTTGGAACGGGTCTTTGCATCGACGCGTTTCACGATGACGGCGCAGTACAGGTTGACGTTGTTCTTTGACGGCATGGAACCTGCGACGACAACGGAATAGGGCGGCACTTCGCCATACATGACGTCGCCGGTTTCGCGGTCAACGATCTTGGTGGATTGGCCGATGAACACGCCCATGCCCAGAACGGACCCTTCGCGGACGATGCAGCCCTCAACAACCTCTGAGCGTGCGCCGATGAAGCAATTGTCTTCGATGATGGTCGGGCCCGCCTGCATTGGTTCCAGCACGCCGCCGATGCCGACACCGCCGGACAGGTGAACGTTCTTGCCGATCTGCGCGCAGGACCCGACTGTGGCCCAGCCATCAACCATGGAGCCTTCATCGACATAGGCGCCGATGTTGACGAACGACGGCATCAGGACGACGTTCTTTCCGATGAACGCAGAGCGGCGCACAATGGAACCGGGCACGGCGCGGAAACCCGCGGCTTTCCATTCGTTGTCGCCCCAACCCTGCCATTTAGATGGCACCTTGTCCCACCAGCTTGCCCCGCCGTTTGACCCTTCGATCATCGCCATATCGTTAAGACGGAATGACAGAAGCACCGCCTTTTTCGCCCATTGGTTCACATGCCAGTCACCATTTTCGCGCCGTTCAGCGACGCGCAGCTTGCCGGAATCCAGTGCGTTCAGCGTGTCGGTGATCGCGTCGCGAACCTCGCCCTTGGTCTCAACAGTGATCTGATCGCGCGCGTCCCACGCGGATTCGATTGCGGCTTCGAGTTGTGCGTTGGACATGGTTTGACCTCATTGGGTGGACTGCGTTCGGGGCGACATAGCGTGATGGTGCGCTTTGGGCAATTAAATAGGGATAGGGGCGGGATTGGCACCGCACAAAAGGATCGCAACCTTTTCGCCCTTGGCAGGCTTATAGGCCCCCGATGTGATCGCGGCGAGGGCGGCAGCACCTGCCGGTTCAACCAATTGGCGCAGATTTTGCCAAAGCAGTTTTTGCGCATGGGCAACCGCCGCATCGGGCACTAGCAGGGTTTGCAGATCGCGTTCCTTGGCAAGATCATAGGCCATGCGCCCGACACGCTTTGCGCCCAGTGCGTTGGCACAAATGCCGGACACATCGACGTCGGTGTCGGGGCCATGTTGCAGGGCGGCGTGCATTGAATTGGTCGTTTCGGATTCGACGCCGATTATGTTGCGATCCTTAAACCACGCCATCGCGCCGCCGATCAAACCACCACCGCCAATGGCGATGATGATGGTGTCCGCGTCCAACCCCTGCGCGTCCCATTCTTGAAAACAGGTCCCCTGACCCGCAAGGGTTGCGGGGGCGTTGTAGGGATGAATGTCGAGCGCGCCTGTCGCGGCCTGATGCGCATTGGCGGCGGCGGCGGCATCGGCGTAGGCACCCGCAACAATATGCAGCGTCGCGCCGGTTTGACGGATCACGTCAATCTTGGCAGGGCCTGCGAATTCAGGGACAAAAATGTGCGCTTCATGGCCAAGGGTTTTGGCGGCATGTGCAACGGCCGCACCATGATTACCACCGGATGCGGCAACGATACCAGCGGGCGGCACATCCGCTGTCAGCAGCGAATTGAACGCACCGCGTGCTTTGAATGAGCCGGTGATTTGCGTGTGTTCCAGCTTGAATTGCAGCGGCAACCCGAACGCGTCCGAGCGCATGACGGGCGTGACATGAACGTGGCCTTTAATGCGGGTCGCGGCGGCGATTATGTCAGATTGGGTAATGGTCATGGCGGGCCTCGTGTCATTGGACAATGTTTCGCCAACCTGCCACTAAAATGCAAAGCCCAACAAGGAGCAGTTCCATGAAAGTCGACAACCGCCGCCACCCGTTCCGCGACAGTCAGCAAGACCGCGAAGAGGCGAGCCATGTGCCAGACACGCCGCAAACGCGCTCCTCTGCCTATGCGCTGGCGTTTGCGGACCCGGAATTTATGTGCCGCGATGAATTGCGGCCCGTGCGATTGCAGTTGGAATTGTTAAAACCGGAATTGATGCTGGACGAACAAGGGATCGAGTCGACGATTGTGATGTTCGGCGGCGCGCGGATACCGGAGCCTGCCAAAAAGGACGCCGCGCGGACCAAAACGCTGGCGGATCTGTCAAAGTATTACGATGAAGCGCGCAAGTTTGCGAAGTTGATGACGCAGATGGGCGGGGCCGGTCAAAACGTGATCGTCACGGGTGGTGGACCCGGTGTGATGGAGGCGGGCAACCGTGGTGCAGTTGATGCCGGGGGGCGATCCATCGGGTTGAACATCGTGCTGCCACACGAACAGGCCCCGAACGAATACGTCACGCCGGAACTGAGTTTCAATTTCCACTACTTCGCGATTCGCAAAATGCATTTCTTGATGCGCGCCAAGGCGATCACGGTTTTCCCCGGCGGCTTTGGCACGCTGGACGAAACATTCGAGGCGCTGACGCTGATCCAGACGGGTCGCATGGAACGCATACCGTTTTTGCTGTTCGGTCGCGCGTTTTGGGAAAGCATCATCAATTGGGATGCTCTGTCAGATGCCGGTACGATTTCGGCGGACGATCTGACGTTGTTCCGGTTTGTGGAAACCGCCGAAGAAGCGGTAGATGCTTTGGAGAACTGGGAAGGCGCGGGCGAAAAGCGCCGGGCTATTCCGGGGCGCTGATCGCTCAGCGCGGCGCCCAGCGCGCGGTGTTTGGACAGATCACACAATAGTATGAGGCCGCTGCGGGTGTCGTCTTTGTGGAAGATGAAGGCCATTGGATCATCGACGTGTTCGAATACGTGGGCGGCCAGGTTAGAGTCCGGCGTCCGCGTCGATTTGTTTGCGCGATTTACGGGCGCGTTCGGTGGCGGATTTCAACTGACCACAGGCGGCCATGATGTCTTCGCCACGCGGTCTGCGGATCGGTGATGCGTAGCCTGCATTGTAGATGATGTCCGCGAATGCCTTGATGCGATCCGAATCGGAGCGTTTGTACGGCGCGCCGGGCCATTCGTTGAACGGGATCAGGTTGATTTTGGCGGGGATGCCTTCGATCAATTTTACCAGTCGACGCGCGTCTTCGTCTGAATCGTTGACGTCCTTCAGCATCACATATTCGAATGTGATGCGTTCGGAATTGGAGACTTTCGGATAAGCGGCCAATGCTTCGAGAAGCACTTCGAGGTTCCACTTTTTGTTGATCGGCACCAGTTTATCGCGCACTTCGTCGGTCGTGGCGTGAAACGAAATAGCCAGCATACAACCGATTTCATCGGCAGTGCGGTGGATTTCCGGCACGACACCAGAGGTCGACAGCGTGATGCGGCGGCGCGACAGTGCGATGCCTTCGCCGTCCATTGCGATCTTCATCGCGTCCCGCACGTTTTCAAAATTATAAAGCGGCTCACCCATGCCCATCAACACGATGTTAGACAAAAGGCGCGGGCCATTGTCGCCCGTGCCCTGCCCCGGTTCGGGCCACTCGTTCAGGTCATCGCGGGCAAGCATGACTTGGCCAATAATCTCACCCGCCGTGAGGTTACGGACCAGTTTTTGCGTGCCTGTATGACAGAACGAACAGGTCAGCGTGCAGCCAACCTGGCTTGAAATGCACAGGGTGCCGCGATCCTTTTCGGGGATATAGACCACCTCAACCTCATGGCCGCCCGCGATGCGCACGAGGTATTTGCGGGTCCCGTCCGTGGACACGTCTTTGGTGACGACTTCGGGGAGTTCGATTTTGAAATGTTCGGCAAGTGTCGCACGAAAGTCTTTTGACAGGTTCGTCATCACATCAAATTCACGCACGCCCCAATGGTAGAGCCATTGCCAGACTTGGTTGACCCGCATCTTGGCCTGTTTTTCGGTCACGCCAACGCCGATCAGTGCATCGCGCAGTTGATCGCGCGTCAGGCCGACGATGTTTGTCAGGCCGTCCTCGGGGAGGATGCGTTTGATCGTCATGACGTCTTGGGTGATGGGCGTTTGCGGCTGCATGAGAATCGACTCCGATACGGTGCGTGGACTATCTTGGCCCTATATAAGACGTCTCTTCATAACACAAAGGGCCGGCTCCCAAAGAAAGCCGGACCATTTAAATCTATGACGACACGTTTTAGCCGGAACAGCGGTTCGCGGCTTCTTCGACGCCCGCAGTAAAGCCGAGCAGCGAGAACGTGTCGCGGGTGACTGTGCCACGGCCAGAACGGGCCGAAACGGTTGCCGCTGAACCGCGTTTCATCGCTGCAACGATGCTTGCGTCATCTTCGGGCGTTGCGGGCCAAGCCCATTCGCCTTCGGTGAACAAATCATACGTGGTTCCACCAATATCGAGTTCGGCTGTCGAGCCACTTGCGAACGGATAGCCGCCCGTGAACGTCACTTGGCCGTTCACGCCAGCACCCGGGCGATAGAACACGAACAACAAAACCTCACCGCGGCGTACAGATACGACCTGTCCATCGCGGGAGTTGACGGTTTCCTTAGGCGCAGAAACGGCCCAACATTCGGTCGGATCGCTTTCAACGAAAACGGACCAATCGGTGTTGGCCGCAACGCGGTTTGAACTGGTGTCCTGCGCGATTGCAGATGTGCCCAATGTTGCGGTGGCGGTCATAAGGGCGAACGCGCCAATCGCGTGCGAAATCTTTGAAATCATAAATACAGCCTCCAAGCTGTCCGTGCCTCTGGTTGCTCTCAATAGCGCAGCACCTCTGATGGGTACCTTTTCGGCTAGATTGAGCGGTTTCAACTCGATACCTATATCATTAGCAAGATTTTGCCCAAATGGAAAAGCCTTTGGTCACATATATTTGCGCGACACATCGCGCAAACGTCTTAAATTTGGGAAAAACCATGTCTGATCCAGTCGATTTTGTTGAACTTTGGCGCGGTGGTATGCTGGAAAGCGCCCATCGTGGTCACGCTGTTGTGGTCGATGAGGCGGGTGAGATTGTACACCAGTGGGGTGATCCGCATGCGGTGATCTATCCGCGCAGTTCGGCAAAAATGCTGCAGGCCTTGCCGATGGTGGAAAGCGGTGTGGCGGATCGGTTCGGGCTAAGCCCCGAACAGTTGGCGTTATCGTGCGCATCACATTCATCCGCGGCGATCCATACGGACAAGGTTCAGGCGTGGTTGCGCGATCTGGAACTGGGAGACGATGCATTTCGCTGTGGCCCCAATTGGCCAGCGGATACAGCCGCGCGCAATGCGATGATCAAGACGGATATGACGCCGTGTCGCTATCACAATGAATGTTCTGGCAAACATTGCGGGTTCCTGACCATGACGAAGGCGAATGGCTGGGGGCCGGACTACATAGAGATTGATCACCCGCTGCAGATCCTTATCAAACGCACGTTCGAGGAAGTCACCGGCGAGGATAGCCCTGCGTGGGGCATAGACGGGTGTTCCGCGCCGAATTTCGCGACCAGTTTATTGGGGATGGGCCGCGCCATGGCAAAATATGCTTGCGCGGACGAGTCCACCACGCGCGGGGCCGCGATGGTGCGGCTGCGCAACGCGATGATGGCGCATCCTGAACTGGTGGCAAATGAGGATCGTGGCTGTACACATCTGATGCGCGCGGCCAAAGGTCAGGCGGCGGTTAAATGCGGTGCAGAGGGATATTATGTCGCGATCCTGCCAGAAAAACGCATGGGTGTGGCCCTAAAGATTGTCGATGGCGCAGGTCGCGCGCGGGACTGCGCCATCGCAGCAATTCTGTGTCGCCTCGGTGTGCTGGACCCGAATGATCCGAGCGTGAAGGCCTATCGCAATCCGGATCTGAAAAGTTTCACGGGGCTTATTACCGGCGACATGCGGCCCAGCGCGGCGCTTGCCTAGACGAATTCAGTTTTCGCGTAGCCTTGGATATAAAGCAGCGCTGTTAAATCGCCGTGGTTGATGCGCACGTCGCATTGTGCGGCGACCGACGGTTTTGCATGAAGCGCAACACCCGTGCCTGCGGCATGCAACATGCCAAGGTCATTTGCGCCGTCACCCACCGCGATCACGTCGTCTTGGGTGATGCCGATGCGGGCGGTAATTTCCCCAAGCGCCTGCACCTTGGCGGCTTTGCCAAGGATCGGGCGGCCAACGTCGCCCGTCAATTTGCCGTGTTCGATCAGCAGCGTATTGGCACGGTTTTCGTCAAAACCGAGCTGCGCTGACACCTGCGCGGTAAACGCCGTGAACCCGCCGGATACCAATGCTGCGTAACCACCATTTGCCTTCATCGTTGCCAGCAACGTCGCAGCGCCGGGCATGTGGGTGATTCGGGTGGCCAAAACGTGGCCGATGACAGTTTCGTCCATGCCACGCAGCAGCCCGACGCGTTCAATCAAGGCGGCCTCAAAATCAAGTTCACCGTTCATGGCGCGGGCTGTAATATCGGCAACGCGCGCACCTACGCCTGCTTCATCTGCCAGTTCGTCAATACATTCCTGCTGGATCATTGTGCTGTCCATATCGGCGAGCAGCATGGTTTTTCGGCGTCCGATCAGCGGTTGGCACACCAGATCGACGCCCATTTCTTGTACGTCCGCCCAGACATCCCACAGGTTCACGGGCTTGGTATCAACGGCAAACTCCGCCGCCTCATCCGCCGCGAGCCACTGCGCAGATTCGCCACCCCACGCATTGCGCAGGCTTTCCACCAAAGCAGGCTGCAATTTTCCGGGCTTGGCGATCAGGGTGATAACAAACATGAAATGGTCCTCCGGTTGGGGCCAAAAACCCTGCTTGCGGTCAAATCACAACCCAATTTGCTTAAATTTTTCCACTTTTCGATTGTCATGGGTGTTTTCAAGACCACATCCGCCACTTTCAGATCATCAAGACGTCGGTAGGCGGTCTGGCCGACTGATATTCCTATTTTGCCGCGTGCAAGATTTGTAGAAGGTCGTCATGCGACAGATGGAATGGATTGCCTTTCATGGACGACGCGTTGGCGGATGCCGCTGCAATCTCTGCATAATCAAACGATGACACTCCCATGTCTTCCAACCCGCGCAACCCCATTTCTTTGGACCAGCGGCGTAACTCGGAAATGCCGTGGCCGTTTCCTTTATGCGCGAAACAGGTGTCCACCTTATGCAATATCCACTGCAGCCGCGCATGGAGTTCGGTGCCGTCCTGCGCTTTGCGCAGATGCGATTCCAGAACGGCAGGAAGAAGCGTGCCACATATCTCCCCGTGGGACGCATTTGTTCTGCCACCAATCACACCTGCGAACCCATGAACCGCGCCAAGCCCCGCATTTGCCAAAGCCAAACCACCGCAGGTACTGACCCAAGCCATGCTATCCCACGCTTGCGGCGCATCATGTTCCACCAAGTCGCGCAAGGCCCGAAGACCCTCCGGAATCGCATCACGACACAGAGCGTCCGTCATCGGGTTTGATTTGACCGTTAGGTAGGGTTCAATCACTTGGGTAATTGCATCCAATCCGGCCGCAAGGGCGACATGCCTTGGCGCGCCTTCCATAAGACTTGCATCAATGATCGCGATTTGTGGCACCATGCGTGGATCACGCAGGCTAACTTTCAGGCCCCGTTCCGGCACTGAGATGACCGCGTTTTTGGTCACTTCGGCCCCTGTGCCAGCCGTCGTGGGCAGCGCGATAACAGGGATCGGCGGGTGGTCTAGGGGCCGGCCATCGCCAACTACTTCGAGGTAATCCAACGGCTTGCCCGCGCACGGAATTAGGGCCGCAAGTCCCTTGGCAAGATCAATGACGGACCCACCGCCCAACGCAATCACCACATCCGGACGCATCCCATTGAGTTGCGTCAGCGCCTTTTCAATATCCGGCAAGGTTGGTTCGTTCCGACAGCTTATCATCTTCACCGCCAAGCCCGCATTGCTGCACCCGTCAATGAGCCATTGTGCCCGCGAAGCGTCGGACCCATGGACCAAAAGAACGGTCTTTCCATATGCGCCAGCCAATGCCGCTGTCTGCTGGCTTTGGCCCCGTCCAAAATGCATGGTTTGCGGACTGATAAATGAAAACATCTTGATATCCTTAGCCAAGTTGCGTGGACCTAGTGTTCAGAAGTGTCTGCTGCTGTGTGATAGTCGACAAGCCGTTCAACTTCGGACCGCGAGCCAAGAATAACTGGTACGCGCTGGTGCGGCCCGCTTGGCTGGAGATCCATGATAGGGCCGAAGCCGGTCGATGCAGCGCCTCCGGCGCGTTCGATGATCATCGCCATCGGATTGGCCTCATACATCAAGCGAAGTTTGCCGCCAGCATCGCGGTTGTTGCTGTCGGCTGGATACAAAAACACGCCGCCGCGCGTCAGGATACGGTGAATTTCGGCCACCATTGATGCGGTCCAGCGCATGTTGAACGCGCGCTGCCGTGCGCCCTCCTCCCCCGCGACGCATTCATCAACATAGCGGCGAACGGGGGCGTCCCAATAGCGGTAGCGCGATGTGTTGATCGCGAACTCTGATGTCTCGCTCGGAACTTTCATATCGGGGTGGGTCAACCGAAAATCACCAGTGCCCTGATGACAGGTGAAACCGGCAACGTCGGACCCATCAGTCAAAACGAGGATCGTCGACGGGCCGTATAGCGCGTAACCGGCGCAGACTTGGCGTTGGCCATCGTGCAGGACATTGCGATCACCATCCGCCTGCACTTGCATGATCGCAAAAATCGATCCCACTGAAAGGTTCACGTCCAGATTTGACGAGCCATCCAAGGGATCAAAATAGAGCAAGTAGTCGCCCTCTTCGGGCTCTTTCAACCATGTGACCTCTTCGACTTCTTCGGACACAAGGGCTGCAAGGCGCGGGCTGTTGGAGCAAATCCGTTCAAATTCATCGTTGGCCAGAATATCCAGCGTCTTTTGCGTCTCACCCTGCACGTTTATCGCGTTTGCAGAGCCAAGATTGCCCTCAAACGCGCCGTTGCGGACAAGGTTCGCAATCGATCGGCAGGCACTTGCGATGTCTTCAAGCAGAAAGATCAGGTTCGGGTCCAGATCGCTTTTGGTTAAATAGCGGCGCAACGTTGTTGTATCGGTCATTTGGATTCCTCAAAAACTCATGGTGGCTTGAACAGCCTTTTGCCAAGATTCGTATTTTGCCGCGCGTAGGGTTGAATCCATCGTAGGTGTAAATTGGGTTTCGCGGACCCAAGATGCAGCAAACTCATCCTGATCCGGGTAAAGTCCGGCGTACATTCCCGCAAGCCACGCCACACCAAGCGCCGTTGTTTCTTGAATGACCGGTCTGTCCACGGGTGCGGCGATAATATCGGACAAAAACTGCATCGCCCAATTGCTGGCAGACATGCCACCGTCGACCCGCAAAGTCGACTGCACGCCTGTCGCCTGCCAGTCAGCCGACATCGCTTCTAGCAGATCGCGCGTCTGGTAGCCCACGCTTTCAAGTGCCGCTTTGGCCATTTCGGCCGGGCCAGTGGCGCGGGTTAGGCCAAACGCAGCACCGCGACTGTCAGGGTTCCAATACGGTGCGCCAAACCCGACAAATGCCGGAACGAGAATGACGTCCTGACGTGGGTCCGCGGCTTCGGCCAAGGCCTGCGTCTGCGCGGCATCATCGATGATTTGCAATCCATCGCGCAGCCACTGCACCGCCGCGCCAGCGACAAAGATCGAACCTTCAAGCGCATAGGTTGGCTTGCCACCCAGCTGATAGGCAATCGTGGTCAACAATCTGTTCTTGGACACAACAGGCGTCTCACCTGTGTTCAACAGCGCAAAGCACCCTGTTCCATAAGTAGATTTCAACATTCCCGGTTTAAAACACGCCTGCCCGAGCGTCGCCGCCTGCTGGTCCCCTGCAACACCGAAGATTGGAATTTCAGCCCCAAGTATATCAGACCGCGCCCGGCCAAAATCAGCGGCGCAGTCTTTGACGTCGGGCAGCATTTGCATCGGGATGTCGAGTAGTTCGCAGATCGTGCTGCTCCAGCCGCCCTTGCGGATATCATAGAGCATCGTGCGCGCAGCGTTGGTTGCATCTGTGGCGTGAACTGCGCCGCCAGTCAGGTTCCAGATCAGATAGCTGTCGACGGTCCCGAACAACAGATCGCCGTTTGTGGCGCGTTCGCGGGCGCCGTCAACGTGATCGAGAATCCATCGCAGCTTGGTGCCTGAAAAATACGGGTCAACCAAAAGACCTGTGCGATCGGTTATCATTTGTTCATGACCACCGTCGCGCAAGGCGCGGCATTGATCGGCGGTGCGCCGGTCCTGCCAGACGATCGCGTTGTGAACAGGTGCGCCTGTTTTGCGGTCCCAGACGATGACCGTTTCGCGTTGGTTTGTAATCCCGATCGCGGCAACTTGCGACGGGGAGATGCCCGCCTGTTCAATCGCTGTGCGGCAGGTGGCGACGGTTGTGGTCCATAAATCTATCGGGTCGTGTTCAACCCAGCCAGACTGGGGGAAATGTTGCGGGAACTCTTCTTGGGCACGGGCAACGGGTGTCATTTCACCGTCAAACAAAATTGAACGTGTCGATGTTGTGCCTTGGTCGATTGCAAGAACATAGCTCATGAAAAGTCCTCAATATTTTTGGACGAAAAAAAGCGGCCGCCACGAGAAACGACCGCTGATTTTACCGAACGGACGAGGTCCAATGCGGTCTTTAGGAGTTGTGTAAAAGGATAGGTATTTGGGGCCAAATTAATGGCCCCAAAATCAGGTTACTGCTGCCAAGACTGGATCAGCTCGTCATAGGAGATCGTAACCGGAGTCTCGTCTTCGTTTTCAAGACGCGGCTTTGGTGAACCTGGCTGTGACAGCCAGAACTCTGGATCGCTTTCTTCGTTCAAAAGCGGGCCAATGTCACCTTGGACGCCGGAACGCTCAATGCGTGCCATAACGGCCTCTTGATCCGCACAAAGCCCATCGAGAGCCTCTTGTGGGGTTTTCGCACCGGACATAGCGTCGCCGATGTTCTGCCACCACAGCTGCGCCAGCTTAGGGTAGTCAGGCACGTTTGTGCCCGTTGGTGACCACTGAAGGCGGGCTGGTGAGCGGTAGAACTCGATCAGACCACCAAGACGCGGTGCGCGTTCAGTGAAGCTTTCGTGCTGGATCGTTGATTCACGAATGAATGTCAGACCAACATGGCTTTTGGCCACGTCCACAGTCAGGGACGTAACGAACTGGGCGTAAAGCCAAGCAGCCTGTGCACGATCAACTGGCGTAGATTTCATCAGCGTCCAAGAACCGGCGTCTTGGTAGCCAATCTTGGTGCCTTCGGTCCAGTATGCGCCGTGTGGCGAAGGTGCCATGCGCCACTTTGGCGTGCCATCTTCGTTCATCACTGGCAGACCAGGTTCAACGGATGCTGCGGTAAACGCGGTATACCAGAACATCTGCTGTGCGACGTTACCCTGTGCAGGAATTGGGCCTGCTTCAGAGAATGTCATGCCAGCTGCGGCAGGTGGAGAGTAGAGTTCCAGCCATTCGATCGCCTTCGTGATCGCATAGACAGCAGCTGGACCGTTGGTGGCACCACCACGCGCAACACACGAACCAACCGGCTGTGAGTTTTCGTTAACGCGGATACCCCATTCATCGACAGGCAGGCCATTTGGCTCACCGATATCGCCGGCACCAGCCATGGACAGCCACGCATCTGTGTAGCGCCAGCCCAAGGATGGATCACGTTTACCGTAGTCCATGTTGCCATAAACGTCGCCTTCAACGCCCAAACGGGACAGATCGCGGCCTGTAAAGAATGCAGCGATGTCCTCATAGGCAGACCAGTTGACTGGAACGCCCAGATCATAGCCGTATTCAGCCAAGAAGTCGGCTTTGTTGACGTCGTCATTGAACCAGTCATAGCGGAACCAATAGAGGTTCGCGAACTGCTGGTCAGGCAATTGGTAGACTTTGCCATCGGGACCGGTCGTGAACGAAAGACCAATGAAGTCTTCAAGGTTCAGGTTCGGGTTGGTCACACCAGCGCCTTCGCCAGCCATCCAGTCGGTCAGGTTACGCGCCTGCTGATAGCGCCAGTGCGTACCGATCAGGTCACTGTCGTTGATATAGGCGTCATAGATGTTCTCGCCTGTCTGCATTTGTGTTTGCAGCTTTTCAACGACGTCGCCTTCGCCGATCAGGTCATGTGTGACCTGAATACCAGTGATGGCAAAGAACGCTGGTGCCAGAACGTTGGATTCGTATTCGTGGGTGCCGATTGTCTCGGATACCACATTGATTTCCATACCTGCGTATGGCTGTGCAGCGTCGATGAACCACTGCATTTCGGCTTCCTGATCCGCGCGTGATAGCGTGGACAGTTCGCCGATTTCGGCGTCAAGGAATGCCTGTGCGGCCTCCATGTCGGCGAACGCCGGTGCGGCAAGCATGCAAACGGCAAGGCTTAACGCTGTCGTTCCTTTAAGTCGCAAGTTCATATCTTGTTCCTCCCTATTTGAGAACAATATGAGCCGCCTGGTTCTTGCAGACCAGATGACCCGTTACCTCTTTCACTAGACCCAGCGGAAAACCGCGATGGCATAAAAGAGACACACGATCAGTGCCCCCCATTGAGGGGCGCTGAACAACCCGAGCCAAGCCAAATTAAGAAAGGCAGAGCCCAGCAGCGTGATGAACAATCTGTCACCCCGCGTTGTTTCGATCCGAAGTATGCCGATGCGCGGCACCTCCGGGTATTTGATTGCCAGCACCGTAAAGGTGACGAGCGTGGCCGCAATGATCACGAAAAAAGTGGCAGTCGGTATAGTCCAAGCCATCCAGTCCATTGAAATTCCTCCTCTTTCGTTTCTTAAACTCGGCCTAGGGCGAAGCCCTTGGCGATGTAATTGCGGACAAAGTAGATGACCAACGCACCGGGTAAGATCGTGAGCACACCAGCGGCTGCCAGCACCCCCCAATCGATCCCGTCAGCACCAACTGTTCGGGTCATCGTTGCTGCGATCGGCTTGGCGTCAACGCTGGTCAAGGTGCGGCTGAGAAGCAGTTCAACCCATGAGAACATGAACAAGAAGAACGCAGTCACACCAATCCCCGAGGCAACAAGCGGCGTGAAGATCTGAACGAAAAACCGCGGGAACGAGTAGCCGTCGATGTAGGCTGTTTCGTCAATTTCCTTGGGGACTCCGCGCATGAACCCTTCGAGAATCCACACTGCCAGAGGCACGTTAAACAGCGCGTGGGCAAGGGCCACGGCAATATGCGTGTCAAACAAACCTATCGAGCTATAAAGCTGGAAAAATGGCAGGGCAAAGACCGCAGGTGGAGCCATCCGGTTGGTCAGCAGCCAGAAGAACAAATGCTTGTCACCAAGGAATGAATACCGGCTGAACGCATAGGCTGCCGGAAGGGCGACGGCGAGTGAAATCACCATGTTCATGACAACGTAAATCATCGAATTGACGTAGCCCATATACCAAGACGAATCCGTCAGGATCGTCAGATAATTGTCAAAGGTCAGATCTTCGGGCCACAGGGTGAAGGTGTTCAATATCTCCGAATTGGTCTTCAGGCTCATGATCAGCAGCCAATAGATCGGCAACAACAAGAACAGAAGATACAAACCCATGACGACGGCGCTGCCATTGATCTTTGGCAGTCTTAAGCCGCGTTTTGCGGATGTATGTGTAAGATCAGACATCAGTGGCCATCCCTTTTGTCGAGGTTCGTCATGACGGTGTAGAACACATACGAAACCAGCAGGATCACCAGGTAATACATGATCGAGAAGGCAGCAGCGGGGCCAAGGTCGAACTGTCCAAGCGCCATTTTGACCAGATCAATCGACAAGAACGTCGTCGAGTTACCGGGGCCGCCACCTGTCACAACGAAGGGTTCGGTGTAGATCATAAAGCTGTCCATAAACCGCAGCAGGATCGCGATCATCAACACGCCCATGATCTTTGGCAGTTCAATAAAGCGGAACACTTTCCAGCGGCCAGCCTGATCGATTTTGGCTGCCTGATAATAAGCGTCGGGGATGGATTGCAGACCAGCATAAGCCAACAGCGCCACCAGCGATGTCCAATGCCACACATCCATCATGACGACAGTGATCCACGCCGCATAGAAATCTTGGGTGTAGTTATAGTCGATGCCCATCGCATTGAGCGTGTAGCCAAGAAGGCCAATGTCAACGCGCCCGAAAATCTGCCAAATCGTCCCAACGACATTCCAAGGAATAAGCAGCGGCAGAGACATCAGGACCAGACAGAACGACGCCCAGAACCCCTTTTTCGGCATGTTCAGCGCCACAAAGACACCAAGCGGTATCTGGATCGCCAAAATGATTGCCGTAAAGGCGATCTGGCGGCCAAGGGCGTTCCACATCCGCTCTGATGCCAGCATCTGTTCGAACCACTCAAGGCCGGCCCAAAAGAACTCGTTTCTTCCGAATGTGTCCTGAACCGAGTAATTGACGACCGTCATGAGCGGGATCACGGCGGAAAATGCGACGAGCAGAAGCACGGGTAGAATGAGAAACCATGCCTTCTGGTTGACTGTCTTATTCATGGCGCGGTCCTCTGTACGAATTGAGTGTTGGCGGGTTCAAGGTCAGGGTCATATCAGGCCGCCTTGGGCGCGACGCGCCAACTGTCGGAGTAAATATTGATGCCCGCCGTATCGAAGACGACGCGGTTCATATCTGGCGAAATATTCTCGCCTTCGGCGGCAATGATGTTGATTTCGATCCCTTGGAAATCTGCGCGCACGATCTTATGACGGCCAACATCCTCGACCCGCTTAATTGTCACGGGCAATCCCTCATCTCCGGACTGAAGCGTTACGAATTCCGGGCGAACGCCCAATTCGACCTTGCCTGTCGGTGTCCCGAAGCCCTGACCCAGAGAAATCTCCGTGCCTGCGATGACCGCTTTGTCACCGGACACTTTGGCCTCCAGCACGTTCATTCCGGGTGAGCCGATAAAATAGCCGACAAACGTATGTTCAGGCGTCTCAAAAAGCTGCTGCGGGGTGCCCATCTGCACGACGCGGCCGTCGAACATGACGACGACTTTGTCCGCGAATGTCAGTGCCTCAGTTTGGTCGTGGGTCACATAGATCATCGTGTGGCCAAATTCGTGATGCAAGGATTTGAGCTGGGTGCGCAATTCCCACTTCATGTGCGGGTCGATCACTGTGAGTGGTTCGTCAAACAACAGCGCGTTCACGTCTTCCCGCACCATACCGCGCCCCAGCGAAATCTTTTGCTTGGCATCTGCGGTCAACCCGCGGGCCTTGCGATCAAGCGTGGCTTCCATACCGATCATCGCCGCGATCTGCTGGACCCGTTCTTGGATGTAGGCCGGATCAGAGCCGCGATTGCGCAGCGGAAAGGCCAGATTGTCGCGCACGGTCATCGTGTCATAAACCACGGGAAACTGGAAAACCTGCGCGATGTTGCGCTGCGTGGTTGGGGCCATCGTGACGTCTTTGTCGTTGAACAGAATGCGGCCTTGGCTGGGATGCAGCAGGCCGGAAATGATGTTCAAAAGCGTGGACTTGCCACAGCCGGACGATCCAAGAAGCGCGTAAGCCTCTCCGTCGACCCAATCGTGGTCCATAGATTTCAGCGCGTAATCTTCTTCACGCGTCGGTTTTGGCAAATATGAATGCGCCAAGTTTTCGAGGGTAATTTTTGCCATTTTTGTGTTCCCTCAGGCTGCTGTTGCGTAGGATGCAGGCGCGACAGACGTGCCATCTTCTGCAAAGATGTAGACGTGTTTCGGATCGAGGAAGACGTCCATCATTGCACCGATCTCCAAGATCTTGACGCCGTGGATCAACCCCACCCAACTGTCACCTTGGTGATCCAAATGAATAAACGTTTCGGAGCCAGTGATTTCGGTAACTTGTAGTTTGGTAGCAAATTCCAAAGCGCTTGGTCCCTTTTTCGCCATTTCCAAATGGTTCGGTCGGAACCCCGCAAGGTAATTGCCTTCGGTCAGTCCCGTGAAGGCATCGGATGCAGGTACGCTTTGTCCATCGCCAAAGTGCAGGCGACCTCCGGTCATGCGGACCTTCAGAAAATTCATCGGCGGATCAGAAAACACCCGCGCGGTGGTCGCGTTAACGGGTTGGCGGTACACAATCGGCGTCTTCCCGAATTGGGTGATTCTGCCTTCCCACATCGTGGCCGTGTTGCCGCCCAGCAGCAGCGCCTCTTCGGGTTCTGTCGTGGCATAGACAAAGATCGACCCGGCCTCTTCAAAGATTTTCGGGATCTCGGCGCGCAATTCTTCGCGCAGCTTATAGTCAAGGTTCGCCAAAGGTTCGTCCAACAAGACAAGGCCCGCTTCTTTGACAAGCGCGCGCGCCAACGCGCAGCGCTGCTGCTGACCGCCTGACAATTCCAACGGCTTGCGCGCCAGAAGCTCGGGCGCCAGTTTCATCAACTCCGCAGCTTTTTTGACGGCGGAATCGATCTGGTCTTTTGATTTTCTTAAAAGGCGCATTGGGCTGGCGATATTTTCGTACACCGTCATCGACGGGTAGTTGATGAATTGCTGGTACACCATTGCAACGCCCCGGTCCTGAACGCGCATGCCTGTAACGTCTTTTCCGTCCCAGATGACTTTGCCTGTGTTGGGCGCATCAAGGCCGGCCATCAGCCGCATCAGCGACGTTTTGCCTGACGATGTTGGACCGAGCAGGACATTCATCGTTCCGCCGAGCAGCTCAAGGTCAGTGGCGTGGATATGCGGCTGGCCGTTTACGGACTTGGACACACCTTCAAGAATGAGTGACATTATTTTCTCCCTTTGCGCAGGCCAGGCTGCGTGTCGCTGCGGTCGGTCAACAGGCGTGCTGCCAACCATTTGTCCAGCAACTCAATTTCTTGCACCGTCATGCGAAGCCCGAGTTTGGATCGACGCCAAACCACATCGTCGGCGGTATGTACAAATTCATTTTCAATCAACCAAACGACTTCACGTTCGGTCAGATTGGAGCCGAAGTTCTGGCCCAAATCTGGTTCGGTTTTCGCGTCCCCAAGAACGTCAAACGCGTCCAAACCATAAGCCTTGATCATCCGGTCAGCCCAGCGGGCCGTCAAAAATGGATATTGCGCTGCCAACCGCGCCTTTAGCGCCGCGACACCATCAACCGGAAAATCCCCACCCGGCATCGCGACGCCAGCAGTCCACGGCTTTCCCGCCTGCGGAAAGAAGGGAACGATTTTTTCCAACGCGGCTTCGGCGAGTTTGCGGTATGTCGTAATCTTACCGCCGAAGACATTCAGGATCGGCGCGCCAGCGGTTTCGTTTACTTTCAGCACATAGTCCCGCGTTGCGGCCGTGGCCGATGTCGCCCCGTCATCATACAGCGGACGCACGCCAGAATACGTCCATACTATATCTTCTTTCGTGACCGGTTTTTTCAGATACTTGGACGCAAATTCAACAAGATATGTCTGCTCTTCGGGTGTGCAGACAGGTTTTTGAGACACATCATCATGCTCTGCGTCCGTGGTCCCGATCAGCGTAAAGTCGGTCTCGTAGGGGATGGTGAAAATGATCCGGCCATCTTCGCCTTGGAAGAAATAGCACTTGTCGTGATCATAAAGTTTGGGCGTCACGATGTGACTGCCGCGCACCAACCGGATGCCTTCTGTTGAATTGATCCGCACAGTATTACGGATAACATCTTCGACCCAAGGGCCGCCTGCATTGACCAGCATACGTGCCTTGACCACACGGCGCGCACCGCCGTCTTCGGGCGCAAGCGTGATTTGCCAAATGCCTTCAACTTGGTCAGCCGAAATGACTTTGGTGCGAACGCTTATCCGTGCGCCACGCGCTTGGGCATCACGTGCGTTTAAAACCACCAACCGGCTGTCTTCGATCCAGCAATCGGAATATTCGTATGCCCGCTCAAATCGATCTTGTAGGGGTGCGCCCTCAGGCGTCCCCGCCAATTTGAGCGAGGTTGTTCCCTTGAGGATTTTGCGGCCACCCAGATTGTCATACAGAAATAGCCCGAACCGAATGAGCCATGCAGGGCGGCGCCCTTTCATCCATGGCATCAGAATGCTCAGCACTTTGGAGGTCGGGGTGTCGCCCTCAAATCTCATGTCTTTGTGGTACGGAAGCACGAAACGCATCGGCCAGGAAATATGCGGCATCGCCTGCAACAGTACCTCACGTTCGATCAAGGCGCTGCGGACAAGGCCGATCTCCCAATACTCAAGGTACCGTAAGCCACCGTGGAAAAGTTTGGTTGACGCGGACGAGGTCGCAGAGGCCAGATCATTCATTTCAGCCAGCTCAACCGTTAGGCCACGGCCCACGGCATCACGCGCAATGCCGCACCCGTTGATGCCACCACCGATGACAAAAAGGTCGACAATATCTTGGCTGTCATGCTGATCCAATGACGCCTCCCCGCGTTCATTTGGTGTCGCAGCCTCCCAGCTCGCGACGTAACGTGACATAGCGTTAGTTTTACTATTGTTGCAAGAGCGAATGTTCGTTTATGTTCGTTATTGGCTAATATTGCCGTTTTGCATGCGCATTAGCTTCGATTTGTTTCTATCTTCGTGGTTTTGCAGGCGGGGAGGGTCATGGCTATTGACGATTCGAGCGGAGTATTGACTGTTGGGCGCAATGCAGCCCCTACATGACAACGTCGTTTGGCGGCTCGAAGCGTGACGCTAAGGAGTAGGGAATGGTCTCAAATTTCAGGCAACAAGAGATTCTCGAACTGGCGCGCCAAGACGGCAAAGTCATGGTCGACGATCTTTCAGCGCATTACGGCGTCACGGTACAAACGATCAGACGGGACCTGTCGGACTTGGCAGAAGCCGGGCAACTAGATCGTGTTCACGGTGGGGCGGTCGTTCCATCCGGTGTTGTGAACATCATTTATGAAGAACGTCGCCGCCTGAACGAGGTCGGCAAGAAATCAATAGGTGTACAATGCGCCCAGTCTATTCCGGACGGCGCGTCGGTGTTCATGAATATCGGCACAAGCACCGAAGCCGTCGCACGCGAATTGATTGATCACGAAAATTTACTCGTCGTAACCAACAATTTGAACATCGCGCAGATATTGACGGCCAATCGGACCTGCAAAATTATTCTGGCTGGCGGCGAACTGCGGCGGTCAGACAGTGGTGTTGTCGGTATCCTGACAGTCGAGATGGTGAAGCAGTTCAAATTCGACTTTTCAATTCTTGGCTGTTCGGCCATCGATGCGGATGGGGATCTTCTTGATTTTGACGGGCAAGAAATCATCGTCAGCACGACGGCCATCGGTCGGTCGCGCAACGTCCTTGTCGTCGCCGACCACATCAAGTTTCAGCGCAAAGCGCCTCTTACGATTTGTTCACTCAAAGATGTCGATCAATTGTTTACAGACCGCCCGTTAGCCGATGGTCTGGCAAGCAATTGCGTCAGCTGGGGAACCAAAGTGGTGACGGCCTGACGCGGTTTGTGAGTGCAATGACATGAAGGATCATAACAACGCCGGCTGGGTATTCGTCTTGCCCACAGTGCTCATTCTTGGCTTTGTTGGGCTGATCCCGCTTATCACTGTCATCAATTATTCATTCTTTGATATCTTCATTCTTGAGTCCCGATTTTGGGTGGGTTTGGAATGGTATGGTGGCATCATCAGTTCTGGCCGCTTCTGGGCAAGCTTTGGACGCAGCACGTTGTTTTCGGTTTTGGTTCTCACGATCCAGATACCTCTCGGGATTGCGATTGCGCTTTGTATTCCGAGACGCAAGTTCTGGGTTGGCATCGCGCTCGCCGTCGTCGCCCTGCCCCTGCTGGTGCCTTGGAACATGATCCCGTCCCTTTGGCTGAGCCTGCTGAACCCCGACACGGGAATTCTAGGTCGCGCCATGACCTACATCGGATGGTCATCTGACTGGAAACTTTCCATTTCGTTAACATGGCTGGTCATCATCGCGATGGACGTGTGGCATTGGACCAGCCTTGTTGTGATCTTGTGCTACAGCGCGCTGACAACAATTCCCGCGTCGTATTATCAAGCGGCCGCGATTGACGGCGCCAGCCCTTTGCAGGTGTTTAGACACATTCAATTGCCAAAGCTCTATCATGTGCTGTTGATGGCAATTCTTCTGCGGTTTATGGATTCTTTCATGATCTACACCGAAGCGTTTCCGATCAACGCAGGCGGACCCCACGGCGCCACAATGTTTCTTGCCGTTGATCTGGGTGAGGACATTAAAGCCTTCAATTATGGCCCTTCGGCTGCGCGGTCGGTCCTTTATTTCTTGATCGTTTTGAGCGTGGCATGGATGTTCACCAAAGCCCAAGGCAAGCTAGACGGTGGGCAATCGTCATGAACAAATACCTACCCGCGCTTAAGATGATCGGGCTGCTCAGTTTCGTGCTGTTCATATTCCTGCCGCTTATACAAATGACGCTGCTCAGCTTTGTTGTCACATTGGCGAAACCAGATGCGAACGTGGGCAGTTTCACATGGGGCAACTACAGCACCATCATGATCGACCCCAATTTGCGATCCGCTTTTGTCAATTCGATTGCCTATGTCCTGATCAACATCTGCATCACAGTGCCGGTGGCGATCCCCGCGGCCTATGCGTTCTCTCGCATGTCGTTTCTGGGTGACAAACACCTGTTCCTTGCCTTTATCGCGTTTCGGATCACACCCCCTGTTGTGCTGACCCTACCAATCTTTCAGCTGTTTTCTGCCGTTGGGATCGTGAACTCCGTCTTTGGAATCGCGCTGGCCCATTGCCTGTTCAATCTCCCGATTGCGATCTGGATTTTGCAGGGATTCATTTCCGCCATCCCGAAAGAAATGGACGAAGCCGCATTTCTGGACGGGTATTCTCGTCCACGCTTTATCTGGAAATTTTTACTACCCCAGATCGCACCAGGCATCGCAGTCACGGCATTCTTCTGTTTCATGTTTTCTTGGGTTGAGGTGGTCTTTGCACGGATTCTTACAACCACAAACGGCAAGCCGATTAGCATGGCAATCAATGCGCTGTTCGGATTTCAGACCGACATCGGGTTGGTTATGGCCGTCACCGTCGCGTCAATGGTGCCGGGTGCCTTGCTGCTCTTTGCGATGCGCAATCATCTGTCGCGGGGCTTCAAGATCGGTCAGGTTTGAAGCGATCAGTCCCCAATCGAGCGAAGCCCTACCTCTGATAGGTGGCCTCCTCCCTGACTTGGACAACGCGCTCTGCGGCACAAAAAGGCCCACTGTGCTTGGCCCTGCAGGCGATGTGCCTTTGCCTATTGCAGTATTTTCAGTGTTTGAGTATGCCGCGAGGTGGGACACCCTTCCCCAACGAAGGGCGCTTATCTGGAAGGATAGCACAAATGGCTATTACGACACCCGGCGCGCGGCCGGCAAATCCGCGTTTTTCATCTGGCCCTTGTGCCAAACCCCCCACATGGTCGCTTGACGTACTAAAGGACGCTCCGCTTGGTCGTTCGCACCGCGCGGCCGTGGGCAAAGAAAAATTAAAGGAAGCAATCGATCTCACGCGGGATGTGCTGGGCATTCCTGCTGATTACCGCATTGGCATTGTGCCCGCATCCGACACGGGTGCCGTGGAAATGGCGATGTGGTCACTGTTGGGCGAACGCCCTGTTCAGATGGTAGCTTGGGAAAGTTTTGGCGCGGGCTGGGTCAGCGACGTCATCAAACAGCTCAAGATCGAAGCCTCCGAGCATATCGCAGATTACGGTCACATCGTGGATATGGCGGCGCTGGATTACGACCAAGACGTCGTGTTCACGTGGAATGGCACGACATCTGGCGTGCGGGTTGCGGGCGATCCGATCCCTGCCAACCGCACAGGTTTGACGATTTGCGATGCGACCAGTGCGGCCTTTGCGCAAGACCTGCCGTGGGACAAGTTGGATGTGACGACGTTTTCCTGGCAGAAAGTCATGGGCGGCGAAGCGGCGCATGGGATGATCGTTTTGTCGCCACGTGCGGTTGAACGGCTTGAGAATTATACCCCACCTTGGCCGATGCCAAAGATTTTCCGCATGACCAAAGGCGGCAAATTGATTGAAGGCATCTTTAAGGGTGAAACGATCAACACGCCGTCGATGCTGTGTGTTGAAGACTACCTGTTCGCGCTGCATTGGGCGAAATCAATCGGCGGTCTGGACGCGCTGAAAATGCGCGCCGATGCCAATGCGCAGGCGATCTGGAATTTCTGTGCCACACGCGACTGGATTGACAATCTTGCGGTCAATGCGGCGACACGGTCGAACACATCGGTCTGTTTGAAATTCACCGATCCGCGCATCACCGACGGTGCAGCCTTTGCCAAAGCCATTGCAAAGCGGCTTGAAGTTGAAGGCATTGCGCTGGATATCGGGGCGTATCGCGACGCGCCGGCTGGCCTGCGCATTTGGTGTGGGGCTACCATCGAGACAAGCGACATCGAAGCGATGTTGCCGTGGCTCGAC
>JAGGNB010000070.1 GCA_017886375.1 Octadecabacter sp. | reverse complement strand
TGTTCTGACATGTCATTGCCGTCATCAACAACGGCGATCCAAGGATGCTCGCCTGCGGTGTTGGCTAGAATATCAACCCTTCTGGCACCAGCAGTGATTAATCTATTTATTAACAAATGGTTAAGCGTCGAAAATCTTATCCGCGGATAAGATCCTGGCTTAGGCAAAGTGGCGTCACACCATGCGAATGACGTCTTTATCAATCGCCAGCATGTAGCCGCGCCGCGCAATGTTGCGCACTAACAATTCGGATATCATCTGGTTGCCCAAGGTGTCGCGCAATCGTTTGATCCGCGTGGCGCCGGCGGCCTCTTCGCAGTCTGATGACGGTCTGCCGGATATGACGCCTTCGATCTCGGCACCGGACAGAACTTCGTCGTCCATCCGCGCTTCAGCCAAGACGCTCAATGTTTCAATCGCGGCATCGGTCAGTTTGAATTCAAAATCGTTGAGGTAGACCATATTTTGATCGCGAGAGATCAGCAGTGAATTCACCTCGATCCCCTTGCGTTCGATCTTTCCCATCCGGCGGTTCATCGCGATTAACATCACAAGGAACATCACCGATGCGATCAGCAATGCAGTCGCGAACACCAGCAACACGAAAATGACAAAGCGGTAGCTGTCCAAGGTCGCGGAAAACGCGGTGCCCGATTGGGCCAAAATCTCCAGCAGTTTGATTTCGGCCTGTCCGGTCAGCGAAGCGTTTTCGACGAACAGCTGTTCAACCCGCGCATTAAACGCGTTGGCATCTGGCAGGTTCACGAACAACAAAATCGCTGCGGTCGCCAATATGACAACGATCGCTGAAATCCCACCGACGACAACTTTGTTGCCTGTCTGGCGCGATTCAATAGCGGAGGTAGTATTCTCCAGCACTGGCCTGTCTCTCCTCAAGTCCGTCGTCTTCAAAGACGCCTAATATGTTCAATAGTTGCCAATTATCAGCCGCAAGGCGCGGCGTCAGTTCGACAAGCGCGCCTTCTAGCGAACACGCGCCCATGATCTCAGCAACACCGTAGTGCAGCCGAAGGGGATCGTCACGCTTGGCTTTATAGTCGGCATAACACGCGGCCTGCGCCGCTGACGACACCGCCAAGAATGCCAGAGTGAGAAGGATAATGCGTTTCATGCTCGGAACATGCCTGTGCCTGCCGTGATATTCAATATCCGCCGTGCGCCGAGCCGTTGAAATCAGTTAACACTGTGGCGTTATTGAACGACATGCGCCCACCACTCCATCGTTGATCCAGAACAAGCTGGCAAGCTGCCCAGCATAACCTGAAAGGATCATACGATGTTTGCTCACTCAATCACAAAGACCCTCAGCGCCGGTGTTCTGTCTCTTACGCTGGCGTTAACTGCTCTTTCGCCGACGACTGCCGCGGCGCAAGTATCAGATGAAGATGCGATTGCGGGTATCCTTGCGCTGCTGTTCATCGGCGCGGCCGTTCACCACAGTCGCAACAACAATGACAGGCCGGCCCCTGCGGTGGAACCAACCCGCCAACCGCGCAACTGGCGTGTCTTGCCTGCAGAGTGCCTGCGCAGCATCGACACACGCCGCGGCAATTCAGTACGGATGTTTACTCAGCGTTGCCTGACTAACAATTACAATTTCACCAACCGTTTGCCGCAAGAGTGCCACGTCCGTGTGCGCACCGAGAACGGCCAACGCCGCCAAGGCTATAGCGCACAATGCATGCGCAACGCAGGATTCCGCACCAACCGGCATTAATGCCAGCGCGGAGCAGGGCGACTGCCCAAAGTGGTCGTTCGGTCGGGGGCAGGGGGGAGGACATGGCCCCCTGCCTCTTTTTTGTGCCAGATCGGTCTGTTGTTTGCGTTCTGCGCATGGCGGGATTGCGCAAATGCCATCTAACCAAATCAGTCAATCTTCCTTACCTAAATCCCATGGGAGCGATTGATCTGAAAGGAAAGACCATGATCCAAGACCGTTTGACCGCCAAGTTTTTAGACGCGCAGCCTGCCAAGCGCGACAAAGAAAATCCACGCCGCGCCATCGCGCCAAAGGTGAAAAAAGCCCCGGTGACCGACCTTTACACACGCGGTCGCAGCCTTATCGGGTCTTTCTGGCTCTAAGCCTTGCGGCCCATGCCTCGGTTTGAGACACGGGCACCATGAACGCAACAGATCCATCCGGCCCCGATTACACGTTTGAAGAAGAGTTGATTTCGCGCGGCGCATTATGCGTCGCGGGGGTCGACGAAGTTGGGCGTGGCCCTTTGGCGGGCCCAGTGACCGCCGCTGCCGTGATCCTTGATCCGGCTAACATCCCTGACGGACTAAACGACAGCAAAGCACTGAGCCGCAAAAAGCGCGAAGCGTTGGAGCCCCTGATCTTTGCCAATGCCGAGGTTTCGATCGCGCACGCAACGGTCGAAGAAATTGACGAGATCAATATACTGCGTGCCAGCCACCTTGCCATGGAACGGGCAATTGCTGGATTGGGCCGTGTTGATCATGCGTTGATTGACGGCAACATGATCCCGCGCGGTCTGATCATTCCCGCAACCACAATCATCAAAGGCGACGCGCGATCTTTGTCGATTGCAGCGGCTTCAATTGTGGCAAAAATCTGTCGCGACCGCATTATGGTGGAGTTGGCGCAACAGTATCCGGGGTACGGGTGGGACACGAATGCCGGATACGGGTCGAAAAGCCACATATCTGCGCTGCACAGTCTTGGGGTGACCCCACACCATAGACGGTCGTTCAAACCCGTCCACAACATGTTGTGACAAGAATTATTGTAACCCTTTGATTCAATAAAACTTTTGACTGCGAATCACCTTTGATTCACATTGGGGACAACCAATGAGCGGACCAACCGCCGGGACAGAGGCAGATAATGACAAAGAAAAAAGCCGGGAAAAGTGCGCCTGACGTAAAGGCTGACTTGCCCCTGAATAGCATCATTGACGGTGACTGCATTGAGGTCATGAACAGCCTGCCGGAAGGCAGCGTTGATCTGATTTTTGCGGACCCGCCTTATAACCTTCAACTGAAGGGTGATTTGCATCGCCCCGACAATTCCAAGGTCGACGCTGTCGATAACGATTGGGACCAGTTCGAGAGCTTTAAGGTCTATGACGATTTCACCCACGCATGGCTTAAGGCCGCCCGTCGCATCCTGAAACCGGATGGCGCGATCTGGGTGATCGGATCTTATCACAACGTGTTCCGCATGGGCACTGAACTGCAGAACCAAGGGTTCTGGATACTCAATGATGTCGTCTGGCGAAAGTCGAACCCGATGCCGAACTTTCGGGGCAAACGGCTGACCAATGCCCACGAAACGCTGATCTGGGCGTCCAAAGCCGAGAAGTCGAAACCAACCTTTAACTATGAAGCGCTAAAAGCGCTCAACGAAGGCATCCAGATGCGCAGCGACTGGGTCCTTCCGATTTGCACGGGACATGAACGATTGAAAAATGACCAAGGCGACAAAGCCCACCCGACACAAAAGCCCGAAAGCCTGCTGCACCGCGTGCTGTTGGGCACCACGAACCCCGGTGATGTCGTGCTCGATCCCTTCTTCGGCACAGGTACCACAGGCGCTGTCGCTAAGATGCTAGGTCGTGATTACATCGGCATTGAACGCGAAGCTGAATATCGTGCAGTCGCAGAAAAACGCTTGGCGAAAATCCGTAAATTTGACTCTGAGGCCCTTGAGGTGACGCAGTCCAAACGGGCGGAACCGCGGGTGCCGTTCGGTCAAGTGGTGGAACGTGGCATGCTGCGCCCCGGTGAGGAACTGTGGTCGATGAACGGTCGCCACAAGGCCAAGGTCCGCGCTGATGGCACATTGATCGGTGCTGATGCCAAGGGGTCGATCCACCAAGTGGGTGCGGCGTGTGAAAAAGCACCAAGCTGCAACGGTTGGACCTACTGGCACTTCCGCCGCGATGGCAAAACAGTTCCGATTGATTTGCTGCGCCAGCAAATCCGTTCTGAAATGCGGGCCAACTAAAGCGTTTCGACTTTACTCAGCAGTCAAACGTAAAGTCGAATGAGGCCCACCCCAAGTTTACCGCCTGTGCCTGCGGCCCAATTGCCGTGGCACCACTTACCCCCCGTCGGTCCCAAGACCTGACGGGGGTTTTTTCTGTTTTAGTTTCCCATGATTGTGGCGTGACGCGGCCTGTTTTGCACGCCATAAGGGGGTGAATTCACGGGGATCAAAATGGCGAAAATTCTTCTCACGGGCGGGGCCGGATATATCGGGTCGCACACGTATCTGGCGTTGATTGAGGCTGGATTTGAAGTTGTGATTTTAGACAATTTTTCGAACGCGAAGTCAGATGTGCCGAACCGTTTGCAAGATATCGCTGGACAAATGGTCGATGTCTTTCAAGGCGATGTGCTAAACCGCGCTGATTTGGACAATGTATTTGCCGCCCACAAAATCGACGGCGTGGTGCATTTCGCAGCCAAGAAGGCCGTCGGCGAAAGCGTCGCAAAGCCGCTTGATTACATGCATAATAACATCGGTGGATTGCTGAACCTGCTCGCGGCGATGGATGCAGCAGACGTGCGCAGCATTGTGTTTTCATCCTCCGCGACTGTGTACGGAGATACAATCATCCAGCCGATTCCAGAAGATCATGCGCGCACGTATACGTCGCCATACGCATTCACAAAAATCGCAGGCGAGCAGATTCTGGAGCAACTGCCCGACACTTGGGCTGTTGGCATCTTGCGCTATTTCAATCCCGTGGGTGCGCATAAATCGGCGATGATCGGCGAAGACCCAGAAGATATCCCGAATAACCTTGTCCCTTTTATCGCCAAGGTTGCGACGGGTGAACTGGCAGAACTCAAAGTTTTTGGCGATGACTATGATACCCCTGACGGCACCGGCGTGCGGGACTATATTCACGTTGAAGACCTTGCCGATGGTCATGTGCTGTCGATAAAATCGCTGTTGGAAACGGGCAAGAGCCACACGGTCAACCTTGGCACAGGCGAAGGATCGTCAGTGCTGGATGTGCTCGCGGCCTATTCAGAGGCATGTGGCCATGACCTTGCGCACACGATCGCCCCGCGACGTGATGGGGACGTTGCCGTTCTGACTGCGCGACCCGAACAGGCCAAGGCACAATTGGGTTTTGAGGCAAAGCGTTCCTTGGCCGATATGTGCAAATCAAGTTGGGCGTGGGTCAGCGGCCAGCGACGCAACACACACTAGAGCATACTTAGCGAGGCATCGGGTTGGTTGCGTTTTTGTACGGCGTCCAATCCTTGATCTCGGGGTAGTGTTTCTTGCGCCATGCCCGCACCCGTGGGTTCATCACCCGCCGCCAGACGGGTGGGATCATCGCGACCGCTGTCATGACTGGATAGCCGTAGGGCAATTGCGGTGCTGCGTCTTCATCGTAGGTTTGCAGAAGTGGGAAGCGGCGGTCTGGTTTGTAGTGGTGATCCGAGTGGCGTTGCAGATTGATCAGCAGCCAGTTTGATGCCAATTGCGATGCGTTCCATGAATGGCGTGGCAGCACGTGTTCGTATTTACCATCCCCCAGATGTTTGCGCGTGAGGCCGTAGTGTTCGACGTAATTGACCAGTTCCAGCTGCCACATGGCGGTAAATGCCTGCACCAGAAACAAACCAAGCCCGGCCCAGCCGCCGATCCAGACAGCCAGAACCAGAAAAATGATCTGCAGTGCGGCGTAGCGCCAGATCGGGTTGCTACGGTGATGCCAAGGCAGGTTCTTGCGCGCGAGCATCGCAGCCTCGGCCTTGAACGCTGACACGGGTTGCTGGCGCAGGACGCGGGGGAAATATCGGTGAAAGCCTTCGTTGTAGCGGGCGGTTACAGGGTCTTTGGGTGTACCCACATAGCGGTGATGCACGAGCAGATGTTCGCTGCGAAAGTGGGAATAGAGCGCCATCGCCAGTAAAATATCGCCGAGCCACCTTTCAAATTTGGGTTTCTGATGGGCCAGTTCGTGCGCATAGGTAATGCCGATCGTGCCTGAAATCACGCCAATTCCGAAAAACAACGCGACCTTTTCCACCCCCCCCAAATGCCCAGTCGCGGTGACATACCACAGCACGCCGAACAGTGTGACAAATTGCAATGGTGCCCAGATAAGCGTCACCAGTCGGTACCAGAACACTTCATCTTCGCTGGTCTCAAGGTCTGCGTTTTCGTTGTAGGTGCCAGCCAATGCGTCGATTGCGGAAAACAGATACCACGTCGCGATTGGCATCAGGATCACAGTCCAGCCGCCAAAGACCGCGCCGATCCACGCCAGCGGGATCAGCGCCAATGATAACCAGAATGGTGCTGCGCGTGCGATGCGGGCCATGTTGGTGTGGGACACGACGGGAAAGGATGTCATTGTGGTCTCCTGTTTGGCTGCAACATAGCGGGTTGGGCCCTTGGCTCAAACATTCCGTAATGTCGCAACCGCTAGAGTGTAGGCCTTTTGCATCACGGTTGGCAGCGCGTCGGGGCTAAAGGTGTCGGCGGTGATGAATTGTCCACGATCGGGCAACGCATCAGGGGGCAGCCATGCCGTCTGGACGCGCAGAATCAGGTGGAAATGGGTGAAGGTATGGCGCGCTTGGATATCAAGTTCTTGCCAATCTGCTGAAACAGGCTCTTGGTCCGTTGGCGCATCACCCCAGTCTGTCGTCGGCCAGCCAAGCATACCGCCCAACAACCCTTTGTCGGGTCGCGTTTCAAGTAACCATGCACCATCATCACGTCGCGCAATATAGGCCACACCGTGGCGCGTTGGTTTCGGCTTTTTTGGCGTCTTTTTGGGCAGGTCGCCCTGTGTGCCAGCCTTGTGTGCTTTGCACGTGCTATGAACCGGACAAATCCCGCAGGCGGGGTTCTTGGGCGTACAAATTGTGGCGCCTAAATCCATCACGGCCTGCGCATAGTCGCCTGGACGGATCTGCGAGGTGTGCTGTTTTGCAAACTCCATCAGCACGGGTTTGGCGGCAGGCAGGGGCGTGTGATCATCGTAGAGGCGCGACATAACCCGTTCGACATTGCCGTCTAGAACTGTCGACGCCTGATCAAACGCAATCGCGGAAATGGCGGCTGCGGTATAGGGGCCGATGCCGGGTAATCCGATCAATGCGTCATAGGTTTGCGGGAATGTGCCGCCGTGATCGACCACCACTGCGCGCGCGCACTTCAACAGATTGCGGGCGCGTGCATAATAGCCAAGCCCGGCCCATGCTGCCATGACATCTGCATCCTCGGCTGCTGCCAAGGCGCTTACAGTTGGCCACAACGCCATAAATCTGGTGTGATAGGCCCGCACAGCGGCAACGGTGGTCTGTTGCAACATCACCTCTGACAGCCAAATGGCATATGGATCGGGGAGATGGCCTGCTTTGCGCATCGCAGGCATCACGCGCCACGGCATTTCGCGGGCGTGGATGTCGTACCAATCCAACAAGGTTTCGGTGATGTCACGCAATGTTTATGAGCCTTTACCAGTGGTTTCTCTGGCGTTGCCGCCTCAAGAGTTTAGACTAGCGCGTAATGATGAAACAGCCACGTCCTCATAGCACAACGCGCGGATTCTCTCGTGCTGTTACCCTGATGCAAAAACGCATTCGCGGGGCAACCGAAACGCGTGGGTTTGCGCAAAGTCGCGTGTTGACCCATTGGGCTGATATTGTCGGCGAAGCGACCGCGAAAATCGCGCACCCCGTCGATGTGGGCTATGCCCGTGGCGGGATGGGCGCGACGCTGACTGTGCTCACATCGGGCGCGCAAGCCCCGATGTTGGAAATGCAAAAGGAACAAATTCGTGCCAAGGTGAACGCCTGTTACGGCTATAATGCGATCGCCCGCATCCGCATCACGCAGACGGCGGCGACGGGATTTGCCGAAGGGCAGATGGCATTCGATCATGGTGCGGCGACCCCGCGCGGCCCGAAACCCGAAGCGAAATCTGCGGCACAAGATCTAGCTGCCCCTGTAAAGAATGAATCCTTGCGCGCGGCCCTCGCGGCTTTGGGCGCAAATGTCATAAGCAAACGCCCCTCCGATTCTTGACTCTGAAAGTAGACCTGATGAATAAATCTATCCTCTCTTCCGTCGCTGTTGTTGCTATTGTTGCCGTCGCTGGTGGTGCGTGGTTCATGAACCGCACCGCCGCGTCTGCACAATCGAGCGGAGCCACAGAGACAACGGAAGCCGCCCAGTTCGACATTGTCGAAATGATCCAAGGCAATCCGGACGCAGCCGTTCAAGTCCTTGAATATGCGTCCTACACCTGCCCGCATTGCGCATCTTTTCACGCCGATCAATATCAACAAATCAAAGAAAATTACATCGACACTGGCTTGATCGGGTTCACCTACCGCGAAGTTTATTTTGACGCACCGGGTCTTTGGGCGTCTATGGTGGCACGTTGTGGTGGTGAGATGCGTTTCTTTGGCATTTCGAGCCTGCTTTATGAGAACCAGCAAGACTGGGCGCGTGGCGAAAGTGGCGAGGAGATCATCACATCACTGCGCAATATCGGTAAGGTCGCGGGACTGTCTGACGCTGAACTCGATGTTTGTTTGACCGACGAAGCAAAGGCACAGGAACTGACGGGTTGGTTTCGTTCCAACGCTGATGCAGACGATGTTCAGGGAACGCCGACGTTCCTGATCAACGGTGAAAAGTATTCCAACATGAACTACGCCGATTTCTCAGAAGTGCTTGACGAAAAGCTGGCAGAATCCAACTGATGACACCGCTTGCGGGACTGAAGGTCGTTGAATTGGCCCGCATTTTGGCGGGTCCATGGGCGGGACAATTGCTTGCCGATATGGGCGCTGAGGTCATCAAGGTCGAAGCGCCTGAAGGCGACGATACCCGCACATGGGGCCCGCCGTTCATTGAACACGATGGCGAACGCTCGGCCGCCTATTTTCATGGCTGCAATCGGGGCAAAAAGTCTGTCGTGATCGATTTTCGCACCGTTGAGGGCAAAGCGGCGTTGCTGCGGCTTCTGGCGGACGCCGATGTGCTGATCGAAAATTTCAAGGTGGGTGGGCTTGCCAAATATGGGCTGGATTATGCAAGCCTGCGTGAAAGCCACCCGCGCCTGATCTACTGTTCCATCACTGGTTTTGGGCAGGACGGACCGTATGCTGCGCGCGCTGGCTACGACTACATTATCCAAGGCATGTCTGGATTGATGTCCGTCACCGGCGATCCAGATGGTCAGCCACAAAAGGTTGGCGTTGCTGTCACTGACATTTTCACCGGTTTATACGCGAGCAACGCGATCCTTGCGGCGGTTCATCAGCGCCACGGCACAGGGCGCGGGCAACATATTGATCTTGCGCTGCTTGATGTTGCGGTGGCAACGACGGCCAACCAAGCCATGAACTATTTGGCGACGGGCAAGTCGCCCGAACGTCTTGGCAATGCCCACCCCAATATTGTGCCCTATCAAGTATTTGAATGTGGCGATGGGCATGTCATTATTGCCGTGGGCAATGACGGGCAGTTTCGCAAATTTTGCAACGTTCTGGGTCTGGATGCGCTGGGCACTGATCCGCGTTTTGCGACCAATCCCGCACGTCTTGAAAATCGTTCGGTGTTAGTACCACTTCTGGCAGATAAGATGCTTGATTGGACAAAAGCAGATATTTTGACAACGTGCGAAACCAAGGGCGTCCCTGCTGGACCGATCAACACGTTTGAGGATGTTTTTGCTGACCCGCAGGTGATCGCGCGTGGACTGAAACTTGACATTGATGGTGCTTTGTCCGTGCGTCCACCGATGCGATTTTCGGACGCGGACCTTGCGCTGGATCGACCAGCGCCGTCGCTTGGTCAGGATCAGGATATCATTGACGGGTGATCCCAAGGAGCGCCAGTTTCGCGTCAAGTGGCCGCCAATCCAACAGGGACAAACGCACCGGGAGAACGGTGACTTTCGTGCGGAAACTGTCCGGTAGTCGCGTGGCGTCTTTTTCGGTGGTGACCATAATCAGGCCCTGCGACTTTGCCTCGGTTTCCAGGCGGGCCAGCAGCGCGTCGGTGAACGGTTGGTGATCGTCCAACGCCTCACTGCGCACAACATCCGCGCCGAGGGCTTTGAGTGTCGCAAAGAACTTTTCAGGATGGCCGATCCCAGCAAAGGCCAAGACGCGCAAACCGTCCCAAGGCATTCCCGTGGGCAGCGCGTCCAAGCGACCGTTCAAGCGCACACAGGACAGCGGTAAATCGGGTGTAAACGCGGCGCGCGCAGCGTCAGGTCCAATCGCCAGCAAGGCGTGCGCACGTGTAAGACCTGCCTTGACGGGTTCGCGCAACGGTCCCGCCGGAATGACGCGGCCATTGCCGAACCCTTTGACGGCATCCACCACGACGATGTTCAGGTCCTTGCGCACGCTCGGGTTTTGAAATCCGTCGTCAAGCAAGATGACAGTTGCCCCGGCAGCTTGCGCCGCGATCACGCCTTGCGCGCGATCTTTGGACACCCATGTCGGCGCAAACGCGGCAAGCAAAAGTGGTTCATCGCCCACATCATTGGCCCGGTGCGTGGCAGTGTCGACCTGCACCGGGCCGCCAAGCGATCCGCCATAGCCACGGCTGACGATGTGCGGTGTTTGTCCGAACTCAGTCAACCGCTGCGTTAGTGCGATTGCGGTGGGCGTTTTGCCAGTTCCGCCAGCGTTGATATTGCCGATACAAATGACAGGGACCGTCGCGCGGTGGGTCGGGCTTTGGCGCAGGCGCCATGCAGTCGCGGCGCCGTACAGCGACCCCAAGGGCGATAAAACAGCGGCGATAACGCTGCGGTTTTGATACCAAAACAGCGGCGGCCTCATCTCGTGACCTCTGTGCTTTGTAGCGCATCCAACACGAGCTGGTTAATCGTTTCAGCGTTCTGGGTAATTTCAGACCATCCGGCCAATGCCATCCGTGCGGTTTGCTCCGGTGAGATCAGAACGCCAACTGCGATCCCCAGTTCTGCCGCTGAACGGATTTCACGACTTGCCTGTGCCTGTACCAACCGCGCGAACCGTGCTGCGTGTGGCGATTTGCGGGGGCCGTGAATAACGGCAGACCCCAGTGCGATTGGTTCAAACGGGGAGATTGCGCCGCCAGCGCCCATCGTGCCGCCGATAAATGTGAGCGGTGCAATCCGGTACCATAACCCAAGTTCATCGTCCAAGTCCGCGACATAGGCCTGATGTTCTGGTTCAGGATCGTCGCCAAGGGATCGAACACCAACTTTGAAACCAGCCTCGCGCAAAACTTGTGCGACGTTCGGGCCGCTGTCGATATCGCGCGGCGTGATGAGGAGCAGAAGTCGGTGGTTTTTGCGGCTCGCAGTCAAATGCGCCGCGACAATATGAACAATTTCGGGTGTGGTGACACTCGCGGCAAACCAAAGTGGGCGCGCACTTAACGCTTCGTTCAAAACCGTGAGTTCGTTCGCATCATGGGGAAGCGTCATCGGTTCTTCCAAAACAGGACCTGTCGCTACGACCTTTTCGCGCGCCACCCCGCCACGGATCAAACGGGTGGCTGTCGCGCCGTCAGCGGTCAGAACGCGTTCGAACGGTAGAACTGCATTGCGTGAAGCGCCCGGCATCCACCGCGATCTGCCGGCAAAAAGCGTGGAGTTGCGGGCGTTGATCATGGTCGCGCCGAGGCCGTTTTTTTCGACGCAGCTCAACAAGACCGGACGCGCAGAACCACCGTTCCAGATCAGGTATTGAGGTGCCCATTCATCAAGAAACGCCTGCACTTTGACGATGCTATCCTGCGGAATTGGGACAACGTGAACGCCATCTGGAACCTGCGTCAAAAGCGGTAAGATATCAGCGCCAGCAGTGACCAGCACATCCATCGTATCACTGTGTTCGTGCAAACGTGTGGCCAACGACAGGGTCGAGATGACTTCGCTCTTGTCACCGCAATGAACCCAAATCATTGACCGATACCTCACTTAGTCCAGTTCTTCGGTGGGGGATGTTTCCGCTTTTTCGTCGCGCAAGCGGTGAATGTGGGCAATGAAATAGCGCATGTGGGCATTGTCCACTGTCTTTTGTGCCTCTGACTTCCATGCGTTGAACGCCGAGTCGTAATCAGGGAACATGCCGACGACATGGATATCATCAACATTTTTAAATGCGTTCTTGGTCGGATCGACGAGTTCGCCACCAAAGACGAGGTGAAGACGCTGGGACATGGGGCACCTATAGGTTGAAGATGGAGGTCAAATTTTGTTGTGGCAACCTTATGGCGTTGGCCGCACAGGGTAAAGGAGGCTAGAGCCGCTTACGCGAGGGCGGCGACCAGTTTCGAGTGAATACCACCCGCCGCGACCATGCCGTTGATCTGCGGGTGCGGGTTGTTGAACACGGGCGTTAAGCCTTTTTGGTCACTCACACCGCCGCCCGCTTCAGTCACGATCAACGCGCCGGCTGCGACGTCCCATTCCCACGTCGGGCGCAGCGTAAGCATACCGTCAAACTGTCCTTCGGCAACGAGGGCGAGGCGGTAGGCCAATGACGATCGAAACGTGCGTTTAAACGGCGGCACAGCACCGGCCCAATATTTCGGATCAATGTTTGGCTTTGAAGACAGCACCGTCGCGGTTTCAATCGGTTTGTCGGGGAGAGCGTTGATTGGCGTGCCATTTAGCGCCGCGCCTTGGCCCAAGGCTGCCGTGTACATCGCGTGGTGCATGGGCAGATAAATCACCGCCGCTGTGACGATACCGCGCTTGGCAATCGCAATCGAATGCGCCCAATCCTTGCTGCCTTCAATGAACGCGCGCGTGCCATCAATAGGGTCGATAATGAACTGATATTCGGTTGAAAGCCGCGCTGCACTGTCTTCGGTTTCTTCAGACAGCCATCCGTAGTCAGGCCGCGCGGATTGAAGATCGGCGGACAATTGGCGGTTCACGTGCAGGTCAGCTTCGGTCACGGGGCCTTGTCCGTCAGACTTTTCCCAGACGTCCGGTGAGGCATTGAAATATCCGCGTGCGATGTCGCCCGCAGCTCGTACCGCATCGATCAATAGGTCAAGGTCTTTAGGCACCAGCAAGCGTCATTCCGTCGATCATCAAGCTCGGGATGACGCGGCTGATGTGCGTGCGTGCATCGTTGGCAGGGATGATCCGTGCCAGCATGTCGTGCAGATTGCCCGCAACCGTGCATTCATTGACGGGATAGGCGATTTCGCCGTTTTCGATCCAGAAGCCCGACGCCCCGCGCGAATAATCGCCTGTGTTTGGGTTGATGGTGGACCCGATCATGGACGTGATCAGCAGGCCGGTACCCATATCGCGGATCATCTGTGCAGGACTTTGCGCGCCTTGGGTCAGCGTCACATGGGACACGGATGGTGATGGCGGCCCTGACGTGCCACGTGACGCGCTACCGGTGCTTTGAAGCCCCAATTTGCGTGCTGTGGCGAGGTCCAGCGTCCAGCCCGTCAGAACCCCGTCTTGAATGATTTTACGCTCGGACGTTGGCAGTCCTTCGCCGTCAAACAGCCGCGATCCGGAAACGCGGGCGCGGTGCGGGGTTTCGATCAGGTCTATGCCCTTGGGCAAAACACGTTCACCCAAGCTGTCGCGCAGCCATGATGACCCGCGTGCTATCATCGCGCCATTGCTGGCGGACAACAGATGCCCGATCAGTGAACTTGCGATGCGTTCATCAAACAGAACGGGATAGGTGCCAGTTTTGGGCTTGCGCGCACCGTGGCGCGCGACGGCGCGTTCACCCGCGATGCGGCCAATTTCAGCGGCGTCGCGCATATCAGACAGATGGATGCGGCTGTCGTAGTCATAATCACGTTCCATCGCCGTGCCAGTGCCGGAAATGGCAACAGAACTCAGCGAATGGCCGGTGCTTTCGTAGCCGCCGGAAAATCCGTTCGACGCCGCAAGATGCACTTGACGACGGCCATATCCGGCAGATGTTGATTGAACTTGTTCAACGCCCTCAACGCTTTTCGCTGCGGCCTCAGCGATGCGTGCCTGTTCTTCCAGCCATGCAGGATCGGGTTCTGGCCCGTCGTCGACCAAGTCCAGTCGCGCAGGATCAATTTCTGAGGCCAATTGCGCCGCGTCCGCGATCCCAGCATATGGGTCTTCGGGGGCTTCGTTCGCCATGGCAACAGCGCGCGCGGCCATTTCTTCGATGGTGCGGTTTGACGTATCTGATGCGGAAACATTGGCTGATTTTTGGCCCACGAAAACGCGCAGGCCAATGTCCGTCCCTTCGGATCGTTCGGCCTGTTCCAGTACTGAGTTGCGCACATCAATGGACACAGACGTGCCAGCGACGGCCACGGCGTCAGCACTGTCAGCACCCGCGGCTTTGGCGGCATCAATCAATTGGTGGGTCAGATCGTCGAGCGACTTTGTCATTGGAGTTCCTTTGGTCGCCACATTCAGTCGACGCATTTCTGGCGTAGCCACGTTTGCTACGTAGCCGAGTTAGTCACAGTTGGGGCGGCCTGCAAGTGCGGGCCGCCCCATACATCGGTTATTGCAGACGCTGACCGTTCGCCAACACATGGCCTTCGCTGTTCACTTCAAGCACGCTTTCCAGCATGTCGTCACCAACAGTTGTGGCGAACATGCCCATCATCATGCGGGGCATCATCAAGTCGCCTTCGGGGATCAGACCCATCGCGACCAGCGTATCCATCAGCGCGTTGGCACCATTCAGGGTTACCGTAACAGCGCCTTCGGGACGGGCGATGCCTGGAATGGTCTGAAAGTCGGTCCAATCGAACGTCATGGCACCTGTCGCGGTCGCCTCAGCGCCGACCGCAGCGATGCGCAAGTCTTCGATGGTCACTTCATCGATCTGGATTGGTGGCGGGCCGAACAGCTGCGCCAATGCTGCAAAATCCAGCAGATCCATGCCGTTGGTGCCCATGCCTGTGACGTCGAACGAAATTTCGGCCGGATCGCGGGGCAACTGGGATGACGGGTCAAACATGTCCCAGATCGCATCGCCGATGGTGATCCCAGACAATCCGGTCGCGACGCGGAAATCTTGCGGCGCATCCGATGCGTTCAACGGCACGTCGTAATCCAAGCTGATCGTGTCGATGCCAAATTCCAGATCGCCTGGAAACATAATGGGATTGTTCATAACCATCGTAAATTCCGACGCGTCGCCGTTCATTGCGAGGCCATCTTCGTTCAATGTCAGATCGAAGACTTGCGGACCAGTTGATGTATTTTGATTGCTCAGCAGTTCACCATCCAGCATCGTCACCGCGCTGGATGAACTGCCTTCGCCGGTGCTTTGCAACGCGACAGATAGCCCGTCACGCAATGCCGCAGACAGGTTCATGACATCAGACCCGCCCACAGGCAGCGTCGCTTCGACGGTGGAGGTGAGCGGTAAAGTTGTTTGCGTGCTCCGAGATGAGACGTTGTCGCCGCTAAAGGTGAAATCAACATTCGTGGTGCCGACCTGCGAAGCCGTGGAGTAGGTAATCAAGTTGCCTTCTGTGACGCGCGTGGTGCCAGTCCAGTCAGTCAGGGTCATCAGTCCCTCAACGTTCATGTCCGCAACAGTGGCGTCATCAACGAAAATATCACCGATCACGAGTTGAATGTTTTGGCCGTTACTTTGGTAGGAAATATCACCCGGTTCACCGGACGCCGTGACGGTATAACCATCATGGGTCATCGTGGCCGATGCGCTGAAGCTGCCTTCACCCGGTGCGCCACCTGCAACCGAAATCATCATCGGAGAGGGGTAATTGATCGTGACCGTGCCATTGCGGTTTTCAGTCATCGTGACACTATCGGTCTTGATCTGAAAGCTGGCCACGCCTTGCGGCAGGATCACGTTAATTTCTGGATTGTTCAGCTGGTCGCCGGATATATCGCCGCTCAATGTGGCACCAATTGCCCCATAGAGTGCTTGCTGGTTGGACCAAACATCAGCGGCATTAACATCGGCCAAAGCGGGTCCTGCGAGGGCGGTCGAGAGGGCGATGAAACTCGTCGCCAAACGGTACGTCATGATTTGTCTCCTAACAGATGTGCGGCGCCCGAACGATTCGGACGCCGCGAATAACTTCGTACTATATAGCTCTAGCGAAGCCGTTGCCCATTGGCGAGAACGTGGCCTTCGGCGTTTACTTCAATCGTCGAGGTCAGCATGTCATCGCCAACAGGTGTCGCAAACATGCCCAACATCATCCGTGGCATCATCGCCTGATCTTCTGGAATGAGACCCATCTGGATCAATTTGTCCACCAACCCATTGATGCCATTGATAGCAAAGTTTGCCTGACCTTCGGGGCGTGGAAATCCATCGAAGGTTTGGAGATCTGTATTGTCGAATGTGAACGCACCGTCGCCTGTAATTTCGGCACCCGCGCCGCGTATGGTCAGTTCGGTAATTTGAACACCATTCGCTTCACCGGGAATGTCGGACATCATGGCAGCTTCCTGCTGGGCAGGGTCGAGGAAATCAAAGAACGGCGTGACCTGTGCATCAACCGCAAGTGCGACTGTCAGCGGTTCACGCGGCAGAACTTCTGCCGGATCGCCGATATTCCACAATGTTTCACTGATGGCGAGGTCAGTTAGATTAAACGCCAAGCGCGCGTCGCGGGGGCCATCTTCGCCTTGGCTCAGCGGGATCAAGAATTCAAAGCCGTATTTGGCCAACGACGCTTGCAGCGGGAACGGGATTTCGTTGGGGATCGACAGGCTTACGTCAATACCACGGGATTCGCCGCGATAGGCCGCCCCGTCGACATCTACTGAAAATTCAAGGCCGCCACCCTCAATGGTCGCAGCGCCAGAACCGGCATCATGAATGACATCAAAGTCAAAAGAATAAGCGGTTTCACCGAAGGAATAGCCACCCTCCATTGCCAATCCGTCGACGAAGGGCGGCATTTCCGCGTCTAAGTCCATATCTATCGGGGTGACAATGTTGGCAAACATCGCAAGGTCGGCGATATCGCCATTGGCCTTGATGACGCCACCGGTGTCAATTTCGTTGAAATGTGCGTTGATATCCAAGGCCCCGACGTTGAACGCATAGGCAATGCGGGTCAGCGTGTCTTGGCTTACTGAATAGGTGCCGGACAGATCAAGCATGGCAATCGCAAGATCCACGACTTCAACGTCCATCGACTGACCGCCCTCAATGCTGTCGACGCGCATCCCGTAGCTGTCGGCGGCGACGTCATAGATCATCGCGTCGGGAACGCCGGACACTTTCAAGACCATGCCTGATTGCGACACTGTCACATTCACTGTGGCCGGATCGCCGTATTCAGGCGTCAGATCGACCGTGATCGGGTAGCTGGTGCCCATCGTGATGTTCACCGTGCCGTCACCATTTTCGGTCAGGGCGATATCACCGAGCGCGGCCACTATGGATGCTTCTTCATCCGACATTTCAATTTTCACGTCGGAAACGGTCAGCGTGCCGCCTGACATGTCTTCGCCGCCGGTTGTGAATCCTTGCCCATAGACTGCCATTTGGTCGGTCCAATTATCCCAAACCTGCTGGGCCGTGACATCGGCGTATGCGGTCGTGCCGCACAATATGGCGGCAATAATGGTTGAATGACGAATGCTCTTCACGATAATGCTCCTGCTAAAAAATTACTCGACAGAGCTTTTCAAGTCTTCGCGCGAGGGTCAAGGTCAGGAAAACGTGGCGGTGTGCAGCAGACCTGCCCCAAACGTGCAGTTTCTTGAAAGGACGACAGATGAATATGAACGACAAGGTTGTTTTGATAACAGGGGCCAGTCGCGGCATTGGGGCTGCCAGTGCGCGGGCTTTCGCCGACGCAGGGGCCAAAGTGGCTTTAGTGGCGCGATCAACAGCGCAGATTGAAACATTGGCGGCTGATATCGGCCCCAATGCCATCGCAATTTCGTGCGATGTGACGTCGTATGGCGACGTTGCGGCGGCAATTGCAAAGACCGAAGATGCTTTTGGTCCGCTTGACATTTTTATCGGCAATGCAGGGTCATTGGACCCGATCAGCCATCTGGCCGACTCCGATCCCGACGTTTGGGGCAAAACCATCGACGTGAACCTGAAAGGCGTGTTCAACGGAATGCGTGCAGCCATGCCGGATATGATCAAGCGCGGCAAAGGCACCATCATTACCGTATCATCCGGCGCGGCGCATGGCCCAGTTGAGGCTTGGTCGTCGTACTGCGCATCCAAAGCCGGTGCCTATATGTTGACGCGGTGTGCTGACAAAGAAGCCCGCGAAAAGGGTCTGCGCATCATGGGACTGTCCCCCGGTACGGTAGCGACCGACATGCAGCGCGAGATTAAGGCGTCCGGCATCAACCCCGTGAGCCAACTTGAATGGTCCGACCATATTCCCCCCGAATGGCCTGCACAAACGCTTGTCTGGATGTGTAGCGCCGATGCGGATGAATTCTGCGGTACTGATGTTTCTTTGCGCGAAGATGACATTCGCAAACGTGTTGGCCTGATATGATCACGTCTGACATCACCGATGGTCAGCTGACCCTGACGATCAACCGCCCAGACAAAGCCAACGCGCTTACCGAAGCGATGTTGGCGGAACTGGCTGACGTCATCACCACGACCGATGCCCGCGTGCTGGTTTTGACGGGTGCTGGCAAAGTGTTCAGCGCCGGTGCGGACCTTGGCGATGTGCGAGGAGGCACCCTCGCGACATCGCCAGAATGGGAACGCCTGTCGTCTGCCGTGGCGAATTTCGCAGGCCTCAGCGTCGCGGCGATGAACGGGTCGTGTGCGGGTGGGGCGCTGGGCATGGTGTTGGCGTGCGATCTGCGCATTGCTGTGCCAACCGCCAAGTTCTTTTACCCAGTCATTAAAATGGGGGTGCTACCACAGCCGTCTGACCCTGCACGCCTGCGCGACCTTGTCGGTCCATCAGCCGCCAAGCGCATTCTGCTGACTGGGGCGCGGATCACGGCGGATGAGGCGCTGACCCTTGGCCTTCTGGACCAAATCAGCGCCACCGATCTGACGTCTGATGTCGAAACACTGACGGCGCCTGCCCGTGCTGCCGATCCGGCACAGGTTGCTGCGATCAAAGCGCTCATAGGTTGAACTGAGCCGTTTTCGAAGTGCCAGTTTTCATAGGGCTAAACGTGGTGTAAAGGGCGGTATGAATGACCTTTTAAATACCGCCCTCAGTTATGTCGCCACCGCTTATGAGGTCGCGTTTGCTTGGCTTATCGATCCGGCGAATTGGGTGCAATTTGCGCTGCTGGTTGGTGCGTATCTTGTTGCAGTGTTTATTACGCGCAAGCTGAACCCACGGCTGACGAAATTGTTGACGCCGGCGCAGGACAACTTTTCGATGCTGTCACATGCCCGCCGCTTTATTTTGGTGTTCATGCCGTTGTTGTTGCCGTTGTTGGCGTTCGGTCTAACGGCGATTGGCGAACAGATCACGCGGTCCATTTTCGGATCGGGCGAGGTTATTGCGTTCGGCAAGCGTGTGTTCCTGTTCCTCGCGGTGCGCGCTTTTGTGCGCGATATGCTGAGCGATGCGCTGCTGAAACTGATTGGAAGAACTGTTCTGATCCCGATGGCGGCAGTCTATGCGCTGGGGTTTCTTGATCCGGTTCTGTTTTGGCTTGGCGCGACAATCATTCCGCTCGGCAATATGTCGTTTTCGCTGCTGGGTCTGCTGCGGTTCCTTGTGGTGGCGACGATCATGTTCTGGCTGGGGCGTTGGTCTAACGATCAAAGTACGTCAATTATTGGCAAACAGGAAATGCGCCCCGCGACCCAGCAACTGGCCGTCAAAGCGACCGAGATTGCGATTTTTGGCATAGCTTTCTTGGTTGTGATGAATATCGCGGGTGTTCCGCTCACATCGCTGGCAGTTCTGACAGGTGCGTTAGGTGTTGGTATCGGTTTTGGCCTGCAGAAAATCGCGTCGAATTTCGTATCCGGCGTGATCCTACTGCTTGAGGGGCAAGCGACTGTCGGGGATTACGTCGAACTCGACGGAGGAGAGGCGGGCACCATTGTCAAAATGACCGCCCGCGCAGCCATTCTTGAAACATATGACGGCAAATGGATCGTCGTTCCCAACGAAGATTTTATCGTCACACGGGTCACCAACTATTCGGATTCCGGGTCTGCGAACCGTTATGATGTGGCCT
>JAGGNB010000187.1 GCA_017886375.1 Octadecabacter sp. | reverse complement strand
CCCCCGGGATATTTTTGAAGCAAAGACGGGGTTAAGACTGGGCTAAAACGGGGGGGGGGTTATTCGCCGTAAGGAATCCAGATCGTTTTAATTTCGGTTGATTGGGCGCGCCAGATGGACGACGGCCAACTGCGCGACTGTCTGTGGTTGACCCATGTGCGTTTGAGGTTGGATGTCGATTTGGCCTCAACGACTTTGGACACGTCGGCGGTGGAAAATGACCAAACAGCATCGATGTTGGCGTGTGCTGCCATATGCGGTGCCAATTCCGTGTGGCTTCCGGTTAGGATATTGGCGACGCCTGCGGGCAGGTCGGATGTTTCCAACACTTGGTAGAAATCCGTCGCGGCGAGCGGGAAGGCGTGTGATGCGACAGCGGTGACGCGGTTGCCCATGGCGAGCGCGGGGGCCAGTGGTTCGATCAGCCCCATCAATGGGCGCGTGTCGTCCGTAAGGATCGCGATATTGCCGACGGGTTCGGGCATGGCAAGTGCGACACCGCGAATTGGCACACCCTTGGCTGCGCCATCGTGTTTGTCGGCCCAAGCTGCCCATGTAAAGAGCCACGAAATTGCATCATCAACTTCTTTGCTGCCCGTGCGTCCACCGGTCAGTTGGTTGATCCGTGTGGCAAATTCGTCCGCGCGGGCGGACAGGTTTTCGCCAACATAGTAAAGAATTTGCGCCCTCAAGTGGCCGGTGGAGGTGGACCAGCCTTTGGCGGCGGCGTTTGCCTCAATCGCGTTGCGCAAGTCTTTGCGATTGGCGATGCTGGCGTGGCCCAGCAGCTTGCCGGATTTGTCGAAGACGGGTTGGCTGTAGCCACCGTCGGGACGCGCCTGTTTGCCGCCGATATAGAGTTTTGCCGTGCGATCCAGCGGGTCCGCTGGCGTGCCGTCTTGGGTGGTAAAGGGGATCGGTGCGGTGATTTTGGCAGACTTGCCCCCCGATTTAATCTTTGGTTTGGTGTAGCCCATCAGGCCTTCCCAGCCGCCTTCGCGGCCAAAACCGCTTTCGCGCACGCCGCCGAAACCCGCCGCCGCGTCCATCAGGTTTGTGGCGTTGACCCAGACAATTCCACTGACCAATTTGGGCGCGATATCCAGCGCGAGGTTGATGTTTTCCGTCCAGACCGACGCGGCGAGCCCGTAGCGCGTATTGTTGGCGATTTCTACCGCTTCGGAGGGGGTGCGGAATGTCGTGGCAACCAGCACGGGGCCAAAGATTTCTTCTTGCATCAGCGTGTCGGACGGGGCGAGGCCGGTGATCAGGGTTGGCGGGTAAAAGCAGCCCCCAGAATTATTCGTGGGGGCCGCGCATTGGTAGGTTTCACCAGCGGTGTTGGCGTCAACCATTGCTTTGATCTGCGCCAGTTGCACAGGGTCCACGATGGCACCTACGTCGATGCATTTGTCCATGGGATCGCCAATGCGCAACCCATCCATGCGGGTTTTTAGTTTGGCGTAAAATCGATCCGCGATGCCTTCTTGCACCAACAATCGTGATCCGGCGCAGCAGACCTGGCCGCTGTTAAACCAAATAGCGTCAACCAATCCTTCGACGGCTGAATCAATGTCGGCGTCTTCAAATACGATGTAGGGCGACTTGCCGCCCAGTTCCAACGACAGCGCCTTACCTGATCCAGCGGTTTGTTCGCGGATGATACGACCCACGGCGGTTGAGCCAGTGAAGGCGATTTTGTCGACGTCTGCCGCGACCAATTCAGCGCCGGTTTCGCCGTCACCGGTGATTATGTTGACGACACCGGGGGGCACACCTGCGGCTGTGCAAATTTCGGCAAAAACCATCGCCGACAGCGACGTGTATTCGGCAGGTTTCAAAACAACCGTGTTGCCCATCGCAAGTGCGGGCGCGATTTTCCATGCCAGCATCAGGAGCGGGAAATTCCACGGGATAATCTGGCCACAAACGCCGAGCGGTTCGGCATCGGGCATTTCAGCGTCCATCAGTTGGGCGAACCCTGCGTGGTGGTAGAAGTGACGGATCGCCAGCGGGATATCGATGTCGCGGGACTCCCGAATGGGTTTGCCGTTGTCGAGCGTTTCCATCACCGCCAGCAGACGCGCGTTTTTCTGCATCAGTCGCGCAATGGCATAAAGCACCCGGGCACGCGCTGCGCCGTCTTTTGCCCATTTCGGTTGGGCTTTGCGGGCGGCTGCTACTGCCTTGGCGACCTCTTCCGCGGTGCCTTTGGTGACGCCCGCCAGTTTTTCGCCCGTGGCCGGATTGTTGGATGGGAAATCATCGCGAAGCGCGTCCCATTTACCGTTGATGAAATGGCCCGCAATGCCGCCGCGATCGGCTAGCCATGCCAGTGCCTCAACCGCGCTTTCTGGGGCTGGGCCGTAGTCCATGGATTCGAAAATGTCTTTGATGGTCATGTGCTGCTCCCAGCTTCATCTTGGCCAATACAACTCATAATCCAGCCCTATCCAATCGCGTGACGCCAGCCAGCGGAATAACCGCCGGTGACGTGGTGTTCGAGTTGCCGTTCAATGTCGCCCAACAAAGATGACGCGCCAAAGCGGAACAGATCCGGTTGCAGCCAGCGATCCCCAAGCTCGTCCTTGATCATCGACAGATATACCAGCGCATCCTTGGCTTTGCTGATGCCGCCCGCAGGTTTATAGCCGATCCGAATACCGGTGCGTTCGTGGTATTCGCGGATCGTGCGGATCATCGTCAGGGTGACGGGCAGGGTTGCGTTAACGCTTTCTTTGCCCGTGGATGTTTTGATAAAATCCGCACCAGCCATCATGCACACCACGGACGCGCGGGCGACGTTGCGCAACGACCCCAGTTCGCCCGTCGCAAGGATCGCCTTGACGTGGGCCTGCCCGCAGGCGGCGCGCATTTCGGCCATTTCATCGTACAGCGCCTGCCAGTTGCCTTGTAAAACATGGCGGCGGGTGATGACGATGTCGATCTCCTCCGCGCCAGCGTTCACACTTTCGCCGATCTCGGCGATGCGGAACTTGAACGGCGACAGGCCCGCCGGAAATCCGGTCGACACGGCGGCGACGGGAATGTTGGTGCCGCGCAGGGCATCCACGGCTGTCTCGACCATGTCGTGATACACGCAGATGGCACCCGTGGTCAGGCCCTCCATCCCGAGCGCCTTGAGCAGGTCGGGGCGAACGGGCTGGCGTGCCTTGGCGCACAGCCTGCGCACCCGCCCTTCGGTGTCATCCCCGGACAGCGTCGTCAGGTCCATCAGGCTGATGGCTTTGCACAGCCACGCCGCCTGATAGTCCTTTTTGACGGACCGACGCCCGGGCAGGGTCGCCGCGCGCCGTTCAATCGCCGAGGTGTTCGCCTGAACGGACTTAACCCACGATAAATCCAGCGCAATCCCGTCATTGCGCGGTTCCTGGATTGTTGGAAGGTGGGTCTTTGTGGGGTCGACAGTTTGCATCGCTCGCACCGTGTTAGGAAGAAAAACTTTGCCACGTGAGGGGGGCATTGGCAAGCCGCGACGCGGCGGTAGGGCGCACGCTAGGGTCGCGGTTGTATCAGGTCTTGTTGGTGTGCGCGGCGATAGCGCTGGGGTGTTTCGCCATGCGCCGAAAGGAACAGTTTGTGAAAGTGCGACAGGTTTGGAAGCCCGCAATCTGTCGCAATCTCGGCCAGTGGATCGGACGTTCCGGTCAGGCGGCGGGCGGCATAATCCATCCGTTGCGTGTTGATATAATCCGATGGCGTCACGCCGAGGAACCGGCGCATGGTGCGCGACACATGCGGGTGCGCGCGACCCGTTGCGGCCACGAAACCGGCGGCACCGTTGCGAAACACGTCGACATTGCGTGCAGCCGAACAGGCGGCGATCAACCAGTCGGGCGCGTCCGGCGACACGCCTTCGGGCGGGCGATCCAGCGCCACGAGAAGCGGCATCAAGAACGCCTCAAGATACAGTTTTCGACGCGGGCTACGTTCTAGTTGCAGGGCCGCCTGATTGAGCGTCACAAGCTGGCGCATGTCGCGGTGCGCGACCAAGGGCGCAGTGTCGTGGCCCCAGAAGGCGACGCCTGACAGGTCATCGTGGCGACTGCCAATTGACGCGATGACGCCGGGGCGAATGGCGAGGGAAACGACCATCGCAGCGTCCCCGCGGCCTTGCAGGCCATGTAGTTGATTTGGTGAGATAAACAGCAAATCGCCCTCGCTCAGGTCGCGTTTGCTGCCCGTCTGATGCAGGCGCACGGTGCCATTTTGCACCCAGACAAGTTCGTAAAAATCTTGACTGTGCAGCAGTGGCGGGCGGCGGGTGTCGAGTTCGGCACGACTAAGCACAAAGGCGTCAAGCGAGCCGAATGCGTCGCTGGCGGAAAGGGTGATGTGATCCATGGCATCAAATTACCATGCTATGGGGCGGATTGCACGATGGATTGTATTTGGCATGATATGGGCGATTGGCGGCAAATCTGGCCCGTGACAATGCCAGCGCTGCGCGGTATCCCCTGCGCGACATAACGAGGTTCAAACATGCCATTCGACCGTTCCATCAAAATTGCGCCGTCCATCCTATCGGCAGACTTCGCCAACCTTGGTGCTGAAATTCAAGCGATCGAAGCGCAAGGTGCCGATTGGATCCACGTTGATCCGATGGACGGACATTTCGTGCCGAACCTGACAATCGGGCCAAACGTCGTGGCGGCCATTCGCCCCCACGTAAAGACGTTCATGGACGTGCATTTGATGATTTCACCCGCTGATCCCTACATCGGTGCGTTCGCCAAGGCGGGCAGTGATATGATTACGGTTCATGCCGAAGCAGGGCCGCATTTGCATCGCTCGCTGCAATCAGTGCGCGCCGAGGGCAAGCTGGCAGGCGTCGCGCTCAATATGACGACACCGCTGGATCATGTGGCCGATATTTTGGATGACATCGATATGATCCTGATCATGACGATCAATCCCGGTTTTGGTGGGCAGAAATTCACCCACGCGATGATCGACAAAGTGGCCCGTTGCCGCGCGATGATCGCGGATCGGCCGATTCATATTCAGGTCGATGGTGGCATTGATCCAACGACAGCCCCCTTGGTCGCAAAGGCCGGTGCCAATGTTTTGGTCGCTGGATCGGCAGTCTTTCGCGGTGGGTCCGTGGCGCAGCCGGACATCTATGGCGACAACATCCGCGCGATCCGCGATGCAGCGCAGGGCGCGCTTTAGGCGCTGCCCAAACGATCACCGCGCCGCGCGGTTATTTAGGGGTTCATACCCTTTTTGGTCAGAAACGACGGCAGCTTTTTGGCATCGGTTCTGGTGTCAGTGCTGGCGTTTGATGCCGTCTGTGCGGCACTTGCCATTGCTTTGATCCCTGCCACACCGCTTTCGCCCAAAGGTACGGTTGCGAATGGCCCGCCAAGATACAGTTGTGCGCGATCCGACGGGTCGGCGGGTGGCGCAGACGCAAGCAGGCTGTCGGCCCAGTTTTCTGCGTTGTCTTTTGGCCGGAACCCCAAGAATGTCGCCTTGGCGTTGTTCACCGGCGCGCGGTCATTGTTGGAAATACCAAATATGACGGTAAAGCCTGTGGTGGTCGCAGTCACAGCGCGATCGACCAATTGGCGCAGGTCATCGTAGCTCAGCCATGTGCGCAAAGCCCGCGCATTTTGTGGCACCTTAGTGCAAGAGAAAATGCGCAGATGGACCGATTCCATTCCGCGTTTGGCCCAGTAAAGTTTCCCGAGGTCTTCGGCGAAACATTTCGCCAGTCCGTAAAACGTGTCCGGCGCGTGGTCTGCATCTACGTCAATGCCAGCGGCGTTTTCGTGCATGCCAACCGCATGGACGGAGGATGCGTAGATGACCCGCTGAACGCCGTGGCGATGGCCCGCTTCCCAGACGTTGTAAGACGACATGAAATTCGGGCCGAGCAGGTCTTCGAACGGGCGCTCATCAGGGATGGATGCGAAATGAACGGCCATATTGGCACCCTCCATCAGTGGCAAGACCTCATCGAATTTCGCGCAATCGGCCTGCACGAACACCTCATTCTCCAGCAGTTCCTTGGGGGCCTCCGCAATGTCGACCGACACCAATTGATCCGTGAGTGCGGCAAGCGTTGCGCGGATTTCCATTCCCAAGGTCCCGCAGGCCCCTGTGAGGACGATTTTTTTGTGCAGTTTGGCCATGGGGCGTCCTTTGATTTCCGACCTGCACGCTCGTCCGTTAGGGGGGGAACGTCAAGGGTGGGTCAGGCTAGAACCGCGAACGCCGCGCGGATTTCCGCGTCTTGTGCAGCGGTCAAATAGGCGGGTTTATGCAGGTTTAGAATACCCGTTGCGCGGGCTCTCGCGCAATCGCAGTAGACAAGATGAACGAAAACAGAAACCTTGATTCCGATATGGAGAATCAAGCACCCCCCTTTACGTTTCGCGCCGCACAGACCTTTGTGGCGGCGGTTGAGGCGCAATCGGTGACCAAGGCGGCGCATCGGTTGGGGATCAGCCCGTCGTCAGTGTCGCAGCAATTGGCGGCGCTTGAGGCGGCACTTGGGTCGAAGTTGATCGAACGGTCTGCGCGGCAATTTCGGTTGACCCGCGCAGGCGCGCTTTTTCTTGATCCGGCAAAACAGTTATTGGATGATGTCAGCGCGGCCAAGGCGCGGCTTATGGCGGCGGATCAAATGCCGCCAATGTCCGTGCGGATCGCGTCGATTGAAGAATTGGATGCGACGGTGATCGCGCCGTGGCTGTTGAAACTGACGGGCAAGTTTCCAAATATCGCCTTCGCGCTCAGCAGTGGGGCGAGCCATGAAAACCACGAAGCGCTTAGCACGCGTTCGGTGGATTTGATGCTCGCCGTGGATACGGTTGCGCAGGCCGATTGGGTCGAACAGCATCCGGTTTTGCGCGACCCGTTTATTCTGGTGACAGCGCCGCAGATGGGTGATGCGCCGAATTTGGAACGCCTGAAAACCCGCCCGTTCGTGCGCTATGCCACGGATTTGCAGATCGGTCGCCAAATCGAAGCGCAGTTGCGCCGGAGCGGCCTACAGCCCGCGCGGGGGTTCGAGTTTTCGACCAATCAGGCGCTGTTTGCGATGACGGCGGAACTGGGCGGTTGGGCGATCACCACGGCGCTTGCGTATTTTGGCACACCGCGTGCAGGGGATTTGGTGGTGGCGCATCCGTTGCCTGTTGCGGCCTTTTCACGCCGTCTTGCGCTGCATGCGCGCAGGGGTGCGCTAGGGGATTTGCCGCGCCAGATGGCTGAGGATATCCGCATCTGCCTTGAAGAGCGTATTTTGCAGACAGCGGCGGCGCGATTGCCCTTTCTGCGCGATGGATTCCAGATACTTCACTAAATCGAAATCATAGATTTTTCGCAATCTTGCATGATTGCGCGTCTTCTCGAAATCTGCTCAGATTTGCTGTGCAGTTTGCGAAGGACACACCATGAAAACCCAGACTAAAGCCGTTGTTATTGGCGGCGGCATCGCCGGCTGTTCAACCCTGTATCACCTGACGCAAGAAGGCTGGACGGATGTGGTTCTGGTCGAACGCAATGAGCTGACCAGCGGAACCACATGGCATTCCGCCGCCCAAGTCACGAATTTCGGCATGAACCAGACGATGGTGGGCCTGAAGACCCATTCGATCAATCTGTACAAAGAATTGCGCGATGATCCGGATTATCCTGTCAGCTACAATCACGGCGACGGCGGCATCCGGCTGGCCAACACCGAAGCGCAAATGGATGGCTACCGTCACTTTGCGTCGATGGCACGGGGAATGGACGTCGAGTTCGAGATTCTGGATGCTGAGGAATGCGCGCGGCGCCACCCGCTGATTTCCACCGACAACCTGTTGGGCGGTTTGTGGGATGCCAATGACGGCGACATTGATCCTGCATCTTTGTGTCAGGCGCTGGCGCGTCGCGCGCGCAAGGCTGGCGCAGAGGTTTACCGCAACACGCCTGTAACTGGGTTGACGCAGCTTAAGGATGACAGCTGGATCGTGCACACAGACAAGGGCGATATCGCCTGTGAGGTCGTGATCAACGCCTGTGGCTACCGCGTCAACGAGGTCGGCGCGATGATGGGCGTTCACCACCCCGTCGCATCGATGGAACACCAGTATATGGTGACCGAAGACATCCCCGCGATTGTCGAGTCAGACAAACGCATGCCACTGCTGCGCTGCCCGATTTCAGACTACTATTGCCGTCAGGAAAAGAACGGTCTGCTCGTGGGATTTTATGAACAAGACTGCAAGACATGGGGCATGGACGGAATCGACCCGCATTTCGTCAACGCGCTGTGCCCCGATGATCTGGACCGCGTCATGGATGTGCTGGAAGGCGCGTTCGAACGCATGCCGTGCCTGATGGATGTCGGCATCAAAAACATCGTCAATGGCCCGATCACCTACACAATTGACGGCGCACCCTTGGTTGGCCCGATCCCCGGTAAGCGCAATGCGTTTTGTATCATCGGGTTGCGGGCCGGCCTAGGGGAGGGCGGTGGCCACGGCTGGATGCTGGCGCAACAGATTGTTCATGGCGAGGCGTGCTATGACACATGGTGCATCGATCCGCGTCGTTTTACCGGCCACACCAACGTCGAACTGACGGCGCTGAAATCGATTGAAGATTACCAGAACGAATTCCGCTTTCATTTCCCCAACGAACACCGCCCTGCAGGTCGTGGGGCCAAAACCACGCCTTTGACACCTATTTTTAAGGCCGAGGGCGCGGAATTTGCGGTCGTGAACGGTTGGGAACGGGTTGAATATATGAAGCCTGATTCAGACTTCCACGTTACCTACGGGTTCAAATTTGACGAAAGTTTCCCGCTTGTGGCGCAAGAGGTCGCCGCCGTGCAAAACGGTGTCGGCATCTGCGAAGTCAACGGGTTCAACCGGTTCGAGATCACTGGCGAAGATCGTCACAGCTTTCTTGACCGGATGATCTGTGGTCGCGTGACCAAGAAAGACGGCCGCGTTGGTCTTGGATACCTGTTGAACGACCACGGCATGTTGAAAGCCGAAGCCACGGTCGCCAACCTGCCCGCAACGGACCGTGGGCCCGCACGGGTCTGGTACGGGTCGGCGGCGGCGGCGGAATTCCACGACATGGATTGGTTGCAGATGCACATCGGCGCGAATGAGGACGTGCAGATCAAGTCGTTGACCAATGATCAGACCATTCTGGTGATTGCAGGGCCAAAGGCACGCGATGTCATATCTGCGGTCAGCCGTGATGATTTGTCCAAAGAGGCATTCCCGTGGCTGTCGGCGCGCGAATGTTTCATCGGGTTCGCGCCAGCCACGGTGCTGGGCGTCAGCTTTTCGGGTGAATTGGCCTATGAAATCCACGTGCCCAACGCATCACTTTATGCGGCCTATACGGCCCTGCGCGAAGCGGGTGAGGCCCATGGTATGAAAATCTTCGGTGCTTTGGCGGTAGATTCAATGCGGCTGGAAAAAGGGTTCTTGCATTGGAAGGCGGATATCTTAACTGAATTCGACCCGTTTGAGACGGGCTTGGATCGGTTCGTGAAGATGGATAAGGGCGATTTCGTCGGCCGTGATGCCTTGCTAGAACGCAAAACGCCAGCAAAGCGTCTTGTTACGTTGCACGTAGACCATGACAGCGCGGCCGCACATGGCGGCGCGTCGGTGATGTTTGGCCGAGAGGTTGTGGGCACGGTGACGTCGGGCGAATGGGGGCATCGCACGGGGATGAACCTTGCCTATGCTTTCGTGGTTCCGGAATTTGCGAACATTGGAATGGTCGTTGAACTCGACCTTTGTGGCACCAGCGTTGCGGCGCAAGTCATTGCACCCAGCCCGTACAATCCTGACTATTCGCTGATGCGAGGGTGAGGTAGAGACGTCCCAACACATCAAAGGACGCCCAACAGATGACCAACGTGACATTGCCCCGCAAAGACCTGTTCGAATTGCCGGACGGCATGATCTACCTCGATGGTAACTCATTGGGACCGTTGCCTAAATCGGTGAACGCCGCGCTGTCGTCTATGGTCACGGATCAATGGGGGGCGCATCTGATCAAAGGCTGGAATGTCGATGATTGGATGGGCCAGCCGATGCGGGTTGGCAATATGGTGGGAAAGCTGATCGGCGCGCCCGAAAGTTCAGTGACCATGGGCGATACCTTGTCGGTGAAGGTCTATCAGGCGCTGTCGGCGGCCGTGCAGATGCGCCCTGATCGCCGCGTGATCCTGTCTGACAGCGGTAATTTCCCGTCTGATTTATACATGGCGCAAGGGCTGATTGCACAGCTGGATCAAGGTCATGAACTGCGTATCGTGGACCCGCTTGACGTGATGGACGCCATAACAGATGACGTCGCTGCAGTGATGATCACGCAGGTGGATTATCGGTCGGGCCGGATGCACGATATGGCCGCAATCACCGCAAAAGCGCACGACGCAGGCGCGGTGATGATCTGGGATTTGGCACATTCGGCAGGGGCTGTTCCCGTTGATCTCGCAGCCTGCAATTGTGAATTCGCTGTCGGCTGCACGTACAAATATCTTAACGGCGGGCCGGGTGCGCCTGCGTTTATTTACGTGCGCCCTGACGTGATCGAATCCATCAAACCGGCGCTGTCCGGATGGCTTGGCCACGACGCGCCGTTTGCGTTTGAACAGACCTATCGCCCCGCTATGGGGATTGAACGGATGCGCGTTGGAACGCCACCTGTCTTGCAATTAACCGCGCTGGAATCCGCGCTGGCCGTCTGGAACGGTGTGGATATGGCCGACGTGCGCGCAGCGTCGATCCGGCTGACGGATTTGTTCATTGCACAGGTGGAAAAACGCTGTCCATCGCTGACGTTGTTTTCCCCGCGCAATGGGGCGGATCGCGGCAGCCAAGTGTCGTTCGCGTCCGACAACGGCTATGCCGTGATGCAGGCGCTGATTGCCCGCAACGTCATTGGTGATTTCCGCGCGCCAAACCTGATCCGGTTCGGGTTCACGCCGCTGTATATCGACGAGGCCGATGTCATTGGGGCGGTGGATATTCTGGCCGATGTGTTGGACAATCGGCTTTGGGATGATCCGGCGTACAAAGCCAAGGGCCGCGTCACTTAACGGCGCGGCGGGACCTTTCCCACATATGCTGCGGCTTCATGCGCACCGACGTCGTCTTGGTCATACACGCCCAGAATGACGCCCGTGTCGTCACCACGTTCGCGTTGATGCACGATCTCTGCATCCGAAATCGTGATGCGCTGGGACATGCGCAACCCCCACGCGTGCAAATGTTTGTAAAGCGCGCCGCGTTGGACGCTGTAGGCCGGATCACGCCCAAGATCGCAAAGCTCATCAGGATCATTGGCGAGGTCGAACATCATCGGGGGAAAACCGCCTTCCGCGTGGATCAGTTTCCAGTCGTGGGTTGCGACCATGAACAGACGCGCATCGCGCGGCAGCGTGCCCAAGGCGCTACAAACCGGATGTTTGGAATAGTCATATTCGCTGATCGCAAAGGTGCGCGCAGTGTCTGGCACGCGCCCCGCGAGGTAAGGCAGCAATGATCGCCCCTCAACGATGTGTTCTGGAACCTCTCCACCGGATGCGTCGATGATGCTTGCGGTGACGTCGATCGCCTCAACCAAGGCATCGCAAGTGGTTGCGCGGGTGCTGTTGGCGCTGCCGCGAGGGTCGTAGATAATCAACGGGACCTTCACGGACGGCGCATGAAACAGATCCTTTTCGCCCATCCAGTGATCGCCCAAATAATCGCCATGATCCGACGTGAGGATGATCATCGTGTCGTCCAAAGTGCCCGCGCCTTCCAGATACGCCAGCAGGCGCCCGATCTGGTCGTCGCATTGTTTGATCAGCCCCATGTAGGCGGGCACGACGGTGTTGCGCACGTCGTCGCGGCTGAACGTTTGGCCGACGCGACCTTGCATGAACGCGCCATAAATCGGGTGCGGGTCGGCCCGCTCACCATCGCTGCGCACCACGGGTTTGATGTCTTTGAGGCCGTACATGTCGTGATAGGGCGCGGGCACGATGTAGGGCCAATGGGGTTTGATGTAGCTGATATGGGCGCACCAGTTGCCTGTTGCTTGGTCCATAAATTCAATCGCTTGCGTGGTCAGCCACGGCGTTTCGCTGTCTTGTTCGGCGATGTTCGCGGGCTTGGCGGCATTGGCCATGAACCAACCGCTTGCCATGTCATCACCGTCCGATCCGGCGTTGGCAAAATCCGCCCAAGGGTTGTCGCCACCGTAACCCTTGGATTTGAGGAATTCGTTATACGGGCTGCGCTTGCGGTCATAAAATCCGTCCGGTCCCTGCGCCCAAAGCCCGTCATCACGACACCAGACGTCAAACCCGCATTCTGCCTGTCGTGCGCCGATAATGCTGTCCGCGCCACCCAACCCGTTTGCCCAGGTTCAGGGGTCTTGCCGATCAGCCAGCAGCCCACGTCAATATCGCGCAGGTGATCGCCCAAAGTGGGTTCGCCGACGCGCAAGGGGTGGCCGTTCCATTGCGCGCCGTGGCTGCTGACATAGCGCCCCGTATAGGCCGACATTCGCGCGGCGCCGCACACGGGCGATTGGGTGTAGGCATTGCTGAAACGCACGCCCATCGCGGCAATCCGGTCGATATTCGGGGTCTTGAGCGTCGGGTGTCCGGCACAGCCCAGATAGTCGAACCGCAGTTGATCAAACATGATGTAGAGGATGTTCATGTGGCCAACCTTAGACGGCAACGACCCAGATCGGTAGGTTAGAAGTCAAGGCTGACAGGCAGACCGGTTTCCAGTGATTTTGCAGCGCCGTCTGCCATGACTTGTGCACGAAGCCCGTCTTCAATGCCTGGAATGGCGATGGATTTGTCGCCCAGATGGGCCACGAAAGTCTGCATTTCGATGCGGTAGGCGGCCTCGTAGCGTTCCAGGAAAAAGTTCATCGTTGGGGCTGCGCGGAATCCGTCTGCTGTTGCCACATCCACGGTGTTTTCCAACACATTTGCCGCCCTTAACATGCCGCCAGACCCATGTACCTCGATGCGCTGATCATACCCATAGGTGGCGCGGCGTGAGTTGCTGATCTGGCAAATTTTGCCTGACGCCGTGGTCAGGGTCACGGCTGCGGTGTCGACATCGCCGGCCTCTCCGATTGCTGGATCGACCAAGGCTGATCCCACTGCAAACACGCTGATCGGGTCTTCACCGAGCAGGAAACGCGCCATGTCAAAATCGTGGATCATCATGTCGCGAAAAATTCCGCCCGATGATTTGATGTAGCTGATTGGTGGCGGGGAGGGGTCGCGCGACAGGATCGTCACGATCTCAACGCTGCCGATTTCACCCGCAACGATGCGCTTTTGCACATTGGCAAAGTTGGGGTCAAAACGGCGGTTGAACGCGGTGAAGAATGCGACGCCCGATGATGTCACAACCGAGATCAGCTTGCGGATGTTGTCCGCCGACATATCGACAGGCTTTTCGCAAAAGATCGCTTTGCCAGCCTTGGCCGCCGCTTGGATAATGTCGAAATGCGTGTCTGTCGGCGTGCCGATGATCACCGCGTCGATGTCGGTGCTGTTGATGATGTCATCCGTCGTGCGCACTTCTGCGTTGCATATTTTTGCCAAGCGTTCGGCCGCGGCGGGCATAAAATCTGACACAGCCACGACCGTCGCGCCGTCCATATTGCGCAGCGTGCCTGCGTGGACTTGCCCAATCCGCCCGCAGCCCAAAATTCCGATCCGCACCATATCAGTTGTCCTTTGCCATAAATGCCCGCAGCACGCCACGTGTTGCAGCGACCAGCGGGTCATGCGTGTCTTTGAGGATTTGCACCCGATCAAAGCGGTCCGCGTCGCTGTTCACTGATGCGCGCAAGGCAGCACCGAAAGCCATCCGTAATTCAGTTCCAATGTTAAATTTGCACACATTTGATCCGCGCGCGAGGGCGGTGCGCTGCGCAATCGGCACGCCAGAACCGCCATGAATGACCAAGGGAATATCTGTGACGGCTTCAATCGCGCGGATACGCGGCTCATCGAGGCCACCATCCTTGTCGGTTTGCAAATGAACGTTGCCGACGGAAATCGCCATGGCGTCGACGCCGGTTTCGGCGGCAAATTGTGCCGCCTCTGCGGGGTCGGTTCCGGCCGAATTTTCACCACCGGAGTAGCCGACAAAACCAATCTCACCTTCACACGAAATGCCCGCTGCATGGGCCATTTCAGCAATCGCTGCGGTTTCGTCGATGTTTTGCTGCAACGGTTTGCGCGATCCGTCAAACATTAGCGATGTGAATCCAGACTCTAACGCCTCTCGGCACTCTTCAAATGTATATCCGTGGTCCAAATGTGCGACAACGGGCACCGATGCGCGTTCGGCCAAGTGGCGCATCATCTTGCCCAGGATCGGCAGCGGGGTGTGTTCACGGCATCCCGGTCCGGCCTGAAGTATCACCGGACAGTTCTCAGCCTCTGCAGCGGCGACGTAGGCGCGCATATCCTCCCAGCCAAGTGTGACCAGACCGGCGACAGCGTAGCCGCCCGTCATCGCGGGCTGGAGCACATCCCTAAGCGTTGCCAGCGTCATTTAAATTTCGCCACCATGTCTTTGATGCCGGGAATGGTTTCGACCTGATAGGCGTGGGTGGGTTGGAAAAACTGCACCAGTGAACGTTGCGACAACCCGCCCAGAATGGTGAAATAATACATCTCATATCCCGGCATGACGGCGCAGGGGTGATAGCCGTTGTCGATGCAAATGGTTGACCGATCCATCAGTTGATAGGCATCGCCTGTCTCGCCTTCGGTCCGCTGTAAAATCTGCACGCCAGACCCGTGATTTGGGCGAAAGCGGAAATTATATGTCTCGTCGTGACGGGTCTCAATGATGTTGCCAGCGTCGTCTTTGCGGTCTGTGTCGTGTTTGTGTGCGGGGAAACCCGACCAGCCGCCCTGACCGACGGTGAAAAGTTCCGACACCAACAAACGGCCCACTTTGTCGTGCTGCTGCTGGCCAAGGATGTGTTTGATTTTACGGTGGGTTTTCGTGTCGTCGGACCCGTACTGCACTTTGTCGATGCCGCCAACGCGCACATCGAACGGGTCGAGGACTTTGTCGTAGCGCGCCCCTGCGACGAAGACCTCAGTGTCGTTCACGGCCACAATCGTGACCTTTGCACCGACGGGCGCATAGACGCCTTCGGGCTCTCCGTCCCAAACGTCCGTGCCGCGATTGCCTAAGGAGGCGAAGTGCACGCCTTCGACGTCCACATGCACGGTGCCGGTGGCTGGTGCGATGCAGGTTTCATAGCCGGGCACTTGGTATTCAAACGCCTCACCGCTCTTCAACTTTACGATGTTGAAATAGTTCAGCGGCACCGTTGGATCATCTGCATCAACGATTGGTTTATTCTGGTTGTCATGGGGGGCGATGTGCATAGCGTCGTCCTTAATCAGGTGTGTCCGGGATGGTCGAGGAGGAACATTTCAAGTTGGTCGGTATCGGGCATTGCAGGGGCGCAGCCAGGTTGCGCGACGACGATTGACGCACAGGCTGAGCCGCGCAGGATGGCGTCGCGCATGGGGCGCCCTTGCGCCAGAGCCGCCAGAAATCCCGCCATAAAACTGTCGCCCGCGCCTGTCGGTTTGATTGCATCGACGGGGTAGATTCCGGTGGGGATTTCGACCCCATCGGCAAAGGTGACGGCCCCGTTCTGGCCCATCTTGTAGACAACAATTTGCGCGCTGGTCGTGGCCAATTCGCGGGCCTTGTCCAGCCCTTTGTCGATGTGGCCCGCCATGAAACCAAATTCTTCGTCATTGCCGACGATCACGTTTGACAGTGCGCCTGCGCGTGACAATACGTCGGCGGCAACAGCCGCAGATGGCCACGAATAAGGCCGATAATCGACGTCGAAAATGATCGGGATGCCCGCGGCCTTGGCCAATTCAAACGCGCGAAACGCCGCCTCGCGCGACGGGTCTGCGGCAAACACGGTGCCCGCGGTGATCAGGGCCGAAAACTGGCTGTAATCCACGCCTTCAACGTCCGCCACCGTCATCTGGAAATCAGCGGCGTTGTTGCGATAGATGACCGATTGGTGGTCTTCAACGCGGGTTTCATACACGGCGAGCGATGTGCGCTCTTCGCCCTGAATGGTGCGCACATGGCTGCGACCAACACCGTATTTGTCCAATTGGTTCAAGCAGTAACGCCCGATGGCATCATCAGACACGCAGGTCAGCAAATCCGCTGACAGGCCGAGTTTTACCAAGCCAGCGGCGATATTGGCGGATGATCCGCCCATGGCCACAGTCATTTCAGCGGCGTCCTGGATGCGCGTTTGATGGGTTGGCGACAAGTCCATTCCGACCCGCCCCACAACGATGAACCGCCCGCGCTTGATGCCGTCAATTGCGTTCATGTGCGACCTATCGTGTTGCCGGATTTGGCAGCGTCCAAGACCTCAGGATAGGGGTAATTCAGGCCCAAAAGTTGACGGATATCAGGGCTTGCGGCGTCGATGAACGATTGCGGCAACGCGGCGGGCATGTCTTCCATCGGTTTGACCCATTTGGGTAGGTATTGGATCAGGACGGCATTGCGGTCGTGGTCTGATTTGTTGGGCATCGCGCAGTGCCACGTCACGCCATAAAACAGCGCCACGTCGCCGGGTTCGCCAATCATCTGGGAACAGGTGTCATAAAACTTGTCCTCTGCGGTTGGGTAACGCAGTTCTTTCTGGCTTCCGGGCATGTAGCCAGTCGCGCCGCTTTCAACGGTAAACGGATCGAGAATGACGGACACTTGCGCGTTCATCGGGAAGGACCCGTTGAACCCGATGGGGTGCGAGTCCGGCTTGTGGTAGTCCCAGTAAGGGTAATCTACGTGCGGTTCCTGCCCCGGCCCACCGGGCAAAATGCGGTTCGCGGCGATGGACCCCATGATAAATTCCGTGCCAAGGAATTTTCGCAGGATATTCATCAAGACCGGATGTGCGGCCATGTCCGAGAACACATCCCCCTTGGCAAGCAGATTCCAGACGCGGCGTTGCAGATCGATCTTGCCGCTCTGTTCGGCAGCCCCCTGAAAATGCGTGACCTTTTCTGACGCTTGTTCAGAATGTTCCATAATGATTGCCCGCGCATCGGCAATCTGTTCGGGTGTGAACAAGCCGCTGATCTTTACCGCGCCACCCCCGTTGAGAAGTTCTTCAACGATAGCATCTGGCGTGGCGGTTTGTGCAGTATAGCTTTTCATCAGTTACCCCCTTTTACAGTCCGCGGCGTTGCTTGGCGCGGGTCGCTTCGATTTCGGCGTGTTTTTCCACCACGGATGCGCTGTCGGACACTTCTGGTGTGCCAACCTCCCACCAGGTGTGTCCCTCGGTGGTCCAGCCCTCGTAGGGGTCGACCTTCATGACGATGACGCTGGTTTTGTCAGCTGCTTTGGCGCGCTTGAATGCATCAGCAAGTTCCGCTGGGTTGGCGACGGTTTCGGCGTTTGCGCCCATGGCTGCGGCGTGCGCTTCGAAATCCACGGTGAAGGGATCAACAGCCGTCGGCGTGTCGGCAATCAGGTTATTAAAGCTTTCATTTCCAGTGTTGTTTTGCAGCTTGTTGATGACGGCAAAACCGCCGTTGTCCAGCACCAGAACGATCAGTTTTTTACGGGTCAAAACGGATGAATAAATGTCTGAATTCATCAGCATGTACGACCCGTCACCGCAGAACACGATCGTGTCCTTGTCCGGTTCGCGCTGGCTTTGTGCGATGCGCGCGCCCCAGCCGCCGGCGATTTCATAGCCCATACACGAGAACCCGAATTCAACGTCCACGGTGCCGATATCCTTGGTGCGCCAGTTGGCGGTGACTTCGGCAGGCAAACCACCCGCCGCCGCGACCACACGGTCACGCGGGTCGCACATATCATTCACCACGCCGATGGCCTGCGCGTAGGAGTTTACACGGTTGCCGGATGCCACGTTCTTGGCGACATAGGCGTCCCATTTGACGCGTTCGGATTGCGCAAATTCGGTCCATGATGGGTCCACGGCAAATGATTTCAACGCGCGTTGCAGGTCTGTCAGTGCGACCTTGGCGTCGCCGACCACGGGTGCGGACATGTGTTTCATCGCGTCGTGGCGCCCGACGTTAACGCCGACAATCTGTGCATCTTTGGCAAACGCCGTCCACGATCCGGTGGTAAAGTCCTGCAAGCGGGTCCCGACGGCGATAATCACGTCGGCCTTGGCCGCCACTGCATTAGCACTGTCTGATCCGGTGACACCAACTGGCCCGATATTCAGCGGATGATCGGCCAGCATATTCGCGCGTCCCGCGATGGTTTCAATCACGGGGATATTGAAACCCTCTGCCAGCGCGGTCAGCTCCGTCACGGCCCGCGAATACTGAACGCCGCCGCCTGCGATAATCACCGGACGCTCGGCCGACATGATAATGGCGCGCGCCGCTGCGATCTCGTCCTCGCAGGGACGTTGGCGGCGAATTTTATGGACGCGTTTGGCAAAGAACGCTTCGGGATAATCAAAGGCCCAACCCTGCACGTCTTGCGGCAGACCGATGAAGGCTGGCCCGCAATCGGCGGGGTCCAGCATTGTCGCCAAAGCGTTCGGCAGCGATTGAATAATCTGCGCCGGATGGGTGATGCGATCCCAATAACGGCTGACCGATTTGAACGCGTCATTCACACCCAATGTCGGATTTCCGAAGTGTTCAAGCTGCTGCAATACCGGATCGGGCAGACGGGTCAGGAACGTGTCACCGCACAACATCAACACGGGCAAACGGTTCGCATGGGCGAGCGCGGCGCTGGTCAACAGGTTCGCCGTGCCAGGGCCCGCAGACGCCGTGCAAAACATGAACCGTTGGCGCAGCCATTGCTTGGCGTAGGCCGCAGCCGCGAACCCCATGCCTTGTTCATTTTGCCCACGATACAGCGGCAGGGTGTCCTGCACGCCATACAGCGCCTCACCCAGACAGGTGACATTGCCGTGGCCGAAAATGCCGAACCCACCGCCGCAAACGCGCAATTCTTCGCCATCAATTTCAATGAATTGAGCGTCGAGATAGCGAATGATCGCTTGCGCAGTTGTCAGGCGGATGGTCGCGTCGGTCATGCTGGTGTGTTCCCTAGAATAGTTCGTGACATCGATTGCGACTTGCAGGTTTCAGACTCAGACGATAACCGTTTTGCAACCGGTTGCAAACTGGTTTTCAGAAAAGGAGCAGTCGTGACAGAGCCAAGCACAGAAATCGGCATCGGAATTTTGGGTGGGGGCTACATGGGCAAGGCCCATTCGGTCGCCATGGCATCCGTTGGCGCTGTGTTTGACACGGCGCTGCGCCCGCGATTGGAAATGATCTGTGCGTCGAGCCCTGCATCGGCTGAACGCTACCGCGCCGCATACGGGTTCGCGCGTGCAACGCATGATTGGCGGATGTTGGTGCAAGATCCGCGGGTTGAGGCGATTGTTATCGCGACGCCACAATCGACCCACCGCGAGATTGCAGAGGCCGCGTTTGCTTTGGGCAAGCCGGTCTTGTGTGAAAAACCTATGGGCGCTGATCTGGCAGATGCTGAGGCGATGGTCGCAGCCGCCGAAGGTAGCGGCACCGCCAATATGGTCGGTTATAATTACATTCGCACGCCCGCATCGCAGTTCGCCCGCAAGCTGATTTCGGACGGTGTGATCGGCGATGTGACGTGGTTTCGCGGCGAACATACCGAAGATTTTCTAGCCGATCCAAAGGCCCCGGCGACGTGGCGCACGGATGGGATGGCGAATGGCACGATGGGCGACCTTGCGCCGCATATGATCAACGCGGCCTTGGCGCTGATCGGCCCGATTGACAGCCTGATTGCCGAAGCAGAGACCGTTCACAAGACCCGCCCTGGCGGGGACGTTACGAATGATGATCACGCCCAAATCATGTGTCGCTTTGCGAACGGCACTATGGGACATATGTTTTTCAGCCGCATCGCGACGGGCCGCAAAATGGGCTACGCCTATGAGATCACGGGCACCAAAGGCGCGATCAGGTTTGACCAAGAAGACCAGAACGCGATTTGGCTTTATAAGATGAGCGATGATGAGGCCGAGCGCGGCTTTCGCAAAATTCTGACTGGACCTGCGCATCCTGACTACGAACCGTTTTGCCAAGGCCCCGGCCATGGCACCGGATACCAAGACCAGATCATCATCGAGGCGCGCGATTTTCTGCATGCTATTCACAGCGGCCAAGCTGTTTGGCCGACGTTTCGCGACGGGCTTGATGTGGCCCGTATTGTCCATACTG
>JAGGNB010000029.1 GCA_017886375.1 Octadecabacter sp. | reverse complement strand
TTCAAGTAGCGCACCTTCGCCGAGGATGCTGCAAGACATCATTGCAGATTGGTACGAGAAAAAGGAACACTCAGGATAGGAGACTGCAGTCGGTCCTTAGCTGCCTTTCGTCACCTCTTTAAGTTGCTGCAGTGCGGCCCGTCATTGCGGCCATTCGTGCAGAGCGCAGCATTTTGTTGGCTGAAACGTCGGTCTGTGGACCGAGCTGCCGTTCGCTGCATTTGCTCGAGGGTCGGCGTGCCGCACAAAACGACCTGACAAGACCCGCAGCGTACATCGTGTTCTCGTTATCCATCGCCTTCTTCTGCCCCCCCCCAACCTTGGCCGCTATTTCTAAGTCGAGACGAAGCGCAACAAGGTATCGTTGGCGCGATCATGGGAGAATAGGTCGGAAAGGTGTGTGCCAAATCCAGATATTTGCCTGAGATTAGATGGGAAGGTTATCCTTTGGGAAACTCGGGCAACCGCCACTTCGACTAAGTGAAAGAAAGACGCGCATGAAGAAGCTTGGCCTTGATGCCACGGATATTCGTATCCTCAGCGCTGTCCAACAGCACGGACAACTGAGCAAGACAAAGTTGGCCGAGCTCGTGAACCTGTCGCCAACCCCGTGCTGGGCACGGTTGGACCGGCTGAAGACTGCGGGCTATATCCGTGGCTATCACGCCGAGTTAGCTTTGGAACGCATCGTTGATTTCACGCAGGTTGTGGTGACTGTCTCTCTCGGTTCGCACCGCAAAGTAGAATTTGATCGCTTTGAAGGCTACATCCGAAATCTTGACGAGGTGACGGATTGCATCGCGACCGGTGGCGGCGTGGACTACGTGATGAAAACGGCTACGCCAAGCCTTGCCGCCTTTCAGGTGCTCATGGATGATATGCTTTCGTCCGATCTCGCGATTTATCGCTACATGATATACATTGCGACTCGTCAGGTCAAAACCTGCCAGCCCAATCTGACCAAACTGATCGCAAAGAGCGAGAAATAGCCCTCAAAGACTGAACGGGCTAATCGAGGCCCAATAATCGGTCTGATCGGCCTAAATGGCACGCGTTATCAGACCAAGAATTTTTCAGAATTCAAGCTAAATCATCAGCAGGTTTCAACACTTCACTGGCCTGTCAGGCCACCTGCTATGAGGGCGTAAATATGACACAAGCAGACGACTTTGGCTTCGGCACACAAATCCGCAAATCACCCTATTTCGATGCAACGGTTCGCTGGGGCGCCAAGGGTTTTTCTGTTTATAATCATATGTATATTCCACGTGATTTTGGTGATCCTGAGCAGAATTTCTGGAACCTTGTGAACAAGGCGATCCTGTGTGATGTGGCCGTTGAGCGCCAAGTTGAAATCACCGGGCCGGATGCCGCAAAATTCGTGCAGATCCTGACCCCGCGTGATCTTTCGAAGATGGCCGTGGGCCAGTGCAAATACATACTGATTACAAATGCGGATGGTGGCCTTCTGAACGATCCAATCCTGCTGCGCCTTGCAGAAAACCATTTCTGGATTTCGCTGGCCGACAGCGACATCCTGTATTGGGCGCAAGGGGTTGCTGTGCATTCAGGTATGGATGTGCAGATTGGTGAACCTGATGTCTCACCGCTCCAGCTTCAGGGGCCGAACTCGGGCCTGATCATGCAAGAGCTGTTCGGCGAGAGTATCATGGACCTTAAATACTACTGGCTCCGCGAAGTCGAGTTGGATGGCATCCCGCTCGTCGTGTCGCGCACCGGTTGGTCGAGCGAGCTCGGCTACGAACTTTACCTGCGCGATGGCTCAAGAGGCGATCTGCTTTGGGAGCGGATCATGGCGGCAGGCATGGAACATGGTCTCAAACCCGGTCACACGTCCTCGATCCGCCGGATTGAAGGCGGCATGCTGTCGTATCATGCAGATGCGGACATTCACACAAATCCTTACGAGTTGGGCTTTGACCGCCTTGTGAACCTCGACATGGAAGCGGATTTCATCGGCAAGGCTGCACTGCGCCGCATCAAGGACGAAGGCCCCAAGCGCAAGCAAGTTGGTCTGGTGATTGATTGTGAGCCACTCACAGGGCCGAACACGACGTTCTGGACGATTAACCAAGGCGGCGCAGATATTGGCAAGGTGACATCGGCGGTCTATTCGCCCCGCCTTGAGAAGAACATCGCGCTGGCGATGGTTGCGGCAGATGCGGCGGTGATAGGGGCCGAAGTGGAAGTTGTGACAAAGTCTGGTCCGACTAAGGCGACTGTCGTAGAGCGTCCATTCTACGACCCCAAGAAGCAGATTGCGGCAGCTTAGGCTACGTAGATCACAAGCGGCGCGTACGCTCCTCAAGGTGCTTGTGCCGCAGCATTCCACATCATCATAAGAGACTTCAGTTATGTCAGATCTTTCCATCGAACTGCATTGGCATCGCGCCGAGCCCGTGTTTGCAACAGGCACATATTCAAATGCACATACCGTGCAGATGAATAGGTTGTATGACATTGCCGTGGATTCTGCCCCCGATTGGGGTGGCGATCCGGCAAATACAAACCCCGAGCAGGCGCTGGCCTCAGCGCTCTCTAGCTGCCACATGATGACCTTTCTCGCGCTGGCGGCGAAAGCGGCCTGGCCGGTGGCGAGCTATCACGACTATGCCGAGGCGCATCTTGGTAAAAACCCCAAAGGGCAAATGTCGGTTACGCGGATTGACCTTCATCCTGTGGTGCGTTTCGACACGGGCTTTTCCGTAACCGATGCGCAAATGGACGAGATGCAGGAGCGCGCGCACCGCTATTGCTTTATTGCCAACACCCTTGCGGACAGTGTTGAGATCAACATCCGCTAAGCCTGATCAAAGGAGCCGCCCTATGGCGTCGAGCGATATTCTACTGCGTGATCTGAGCGATGACGGCATTCTACGCCTGACGCTCAATGATGTGAAACGGCGCAATGCGCTCTCGGAAGCAATGTTGAGCGCGCTTGGCACAACCTTCTATGAGGCGGGACGTGATCCTGCTGTGCGGGTGATTATCCTTGCCGCGAACGGTCCAGCGTTTTGCGCCGGCCACGACCTGAAAGAAATGACAGCAGGGCGCAGCGGGCCTGACGGCGGCAAGGCATATTTCACTAAGGTTATGTCTATGTGCTCAGGCGTGATGCAGGGCATCCTCAACTGCCCCAAGCCCGTGATTGCCGAAGTCACAGGCGTCGCCACGGCGGCGGGCTGCCAGCTGGTGGCAAGCTGCGATCTTGCCATCGCGGCTGAGGCCGCCCAGTTCAGTACGCCTGGAGTTCATATCGGCCTTTTCTGCTCAACACCTATGGTCGCCCTGTCGCGCAATGTCGCCAACAAACACGCGATGGAAATGCTCCTGACCGGCGATATGACCGCCGCCACCCGCGCCGCCGAGATCGGGTTGATCAACCGCGTGACGTCCGAAGACACGCTACAACACGCCACAACCGAAATGGCCCGCAAGATCGCCTCCAAATCAAGCATGACGCTGGCCACAGGCAAGCGCGCCTTTTATGCGCAGCGTGAAATGCCGATTGCCGAAGCCTATGATTACGCTTCTCAGGTTATGGTCGACAACATGCTAGCGCATGATGCGCAGGAAGGGATCAGAGCATTCATCGAAAAGCGCGCTCCCCAGTGGCAGGACGCCTGAGATATGACTGCAAACCCTTACAACACCGATTTGGATCGCAACCCGGCAAACCACCAGCCGCTGACACCGCTCACCTTTCTGGAGCGCGCGGCCACGGTTTTCCCGGATCATACGGCGATCATTCATGGCAAGCTGCGCCGCAACTACGCCACGTTTTATGCGCGCTCAAGGCAACTTGCCTCTGCCCTTACGCAGCGCGGTATCGGGCGGGGCGACACTGTGTCGGCCATGCTGCCCAACACGCCAGCCATGCTGGAATGTCACTATGGTGTGCCAATGTGCGGGGGCGTTCTCCATTCGATCAATACGCGGCTTGATGCGGCGATCATTGCTTTCCAGCTCGATCATGCAATGTCAAAGATCATCATCGTGGATGCCGAGTTCATGCCACTGATGCAAGAGGCGTTGGCGCTGGCCGAGGTCAGCCCGCTGGTGATACAGGTTGATGATCCAGAATATGAAGGTGCAAAGGCGGCGTTTGATGGGGGAGGCTATGAATCCTTCCTTGCAGATGGTGATCCGGCCTTCGCTTGGCTCATGCCCGCAGACGAATGGGACGCGATCTCGATCAACTACACGTCCGGCACAACTGGCGACCCAAAGGGCGTCGTCTCGCACCACCGGGGCGCATATCTTTTGGCGCAAGGCAACGCGATCACCACGTCGATGCGTAAACACGCAGTCTATCTCTGGACGCTGCCGATGTTTCACTGCAACGGTTGGTGCTTTCCGTGGACACTCTCTGCCATCATAGGCACACACGTTTGCCTGCGCCAAGTACGCGCCGAGCTGATCTGGAACGCATTGGCCGATGATAATGTGACACACCTTTGCGGCGCGCCAATTGTGATGTCGCTGCTGATCTCTGCACCCGCAGATGCGCAGCGTGTTCTTGATCAAACAGTGCAATTCTTCACCGCCGCCGCTCCGCCTCCTGAAAAGCTGCTGGCGGACATGAGAACCGCAGGCTTCGACGTGACCCATCTTTACGGGCTTACCGAAACCTACGGGCCAGCCGTTGTGAATGACTGGCATGAAAGCTGGTCGTCCCTGCCGAACGATGAACAGGCGCGTCTTAAGTCGCGTCAGGGCGTGCGCTACCTTCCCCTCGAAGGGCTTGATGTGCTTGACCCTGAAACACTGCACGCTGTTCCCCGCGATGGCGTAACAATGGGCGAAGTCATGTTCCGTGGTAATGTCGTGATGAAGGGGTATTTCCGTAATCCTGTGGCCACGCAAAAAGCCTTCGAGGGCGGGTGGTTCCATTCAGGCGATCTGGGAGTGGTACATCCCGACGGCTATATCCAGCTCAAGGACCGCTCGAAGGACATTATCATTTCAGGTGGTGAAAACATTTCCTCTATCGAGATAGAAGAGGTGCTCTATAGCTACCCCTCCATAGAAATTGCAGCGGTTGTCGCCATGCCCCATGAAAAATGGGGCGAAACGCCTTGCGCCTTTATCGAAGCCACGCCGGGCCAAGAGATCGATACTGACGCGCTGCGCGTTTGGTGCCGTGACAGGCTCGCTGCGTACAAAGTTCCGGGAAGGTTTGTGGTAACGACCATCCCCAGAACTTCGACCGGCAAGATCCAGAAGTTCGTCCTGCGTGAGCGCGCGAAAGAACTAGTTGAACAAACCTGAGCCAGCACCCGAAAATTACCACCAAACTTTTCTGAGTTCCCACGGCAGTTCCAAAGGCGAATGTCGTATCGTCACTGCAAATAAGCTCTGTTTGGGTCGCTAGCGGTCCTTCGCACAAATTGCAGCATCAAGCACTTTGGGCTCGAAGCAGACTTGCGGCTCAGCCGCGCCAAGCCCAGTTTGGGGTGGCATGAATGTCGGCTTCCACCCCTGCGGGATGGATGGCTCGCGCTTGCAGCGAATGACAGCCGCGAGCCCAGATGTATGTACCGGCTGCTGTTCGCAAGTGTTCAATTGCAC
>JAGGNB010000164.1 GCA_017886375.1 Octadecabacter sp. | reverse complement strand
CTGCTTTGGCAACGCGAGGTTGAGGGCAAGAATTTCGACAGCCCCGAACGCAAAGCCGCGCTTGATAAATCGCTGCGCGAAAAGATAATGCTGATCAAAGATCCGTCCATTCGCAGCCATTACGGGCAGGCGATCAAGGATATGCGCTGGGAGCTTTTTGGAAATAACCGCAAGGCTTTCAACGGGGGGGGCACCGGTCAGCCGCGCGGAAAATGGCTGCCCAAAGGCGCCAAACTGCCCGCACAGATGAGCACGAAGGCGTCGCTTTTGGGTGGTGGGCCGTCATCCGAGGACCATTTGCGTGAGGCTGTGATTCTTGCCGTTCTGATACGCAATCCCCTGATTTTGAATGACTTCCACGGCGCGCTTGAGCGGATGATTTGTTCTGGCCCTGACATCGCCATGCTGCGCGACGCACTGCTAATGGTGGAACCGCAAGCCGACCTTGAGGCGATTTTGGCGGCTGAAATTGGCGACGCGCCCCTTGTAAAACTGTTCGCGCAGGCACACGTGGCGATAACGCCAGCCGTGCGCCGCCCCGACAATGGTGAACTTGCGCGGATGTGTCTGGCTGAAGAACTTGCCAAACTAACTGCGCGTCGTGGACACGCCCATGAGGTTCAGGATGCTATCGATGAAATGAATTCCGACGTGGCTGACGAACGCCTGACAACGCGATTGGCACAATCCATCGCTGCGATGAACAACGCAGGCCGACAGGACGGGGATGACAGTGCAGAATACGACACCGCAGACAGTGGTGCGCGAATCAAAAAAGACGAACGAAGTGCATTTGATGCACTTTTAGACCGAATCAGCTTTGCCAAACGGGACAAAGGGCACTAGGTCCTTTGCAACAACCATAAAAATAAGCCATTTGAGGCATTGCGAATCAACCAAAGGGTTGGTTGATTCGTTTCTAACAGAATCACCCGAATCAGGGATCGCGCGCTGGGCGCGCGTCGCTGACCGTCGAAGGGAATATGACTATGGCCGCCAAAGACACCAACGCTCAACGGGACGACGCAGACCATTCCTTGGATATGAGCCAAGCTGCCGTCAAAAAGATGATCGCTGAGGCGCGTGAGCGCGGCACGATCACCTACGATCAGTTGAACGCGGTGCTGCCGCCCGATCAGGTGTCTTCGGACCAGATCGAAGACGTGATGTCGATGCTCAACGAGATGGGCATCCAAGTGACCGAAGAAGAAGAATCCGAAGAAGTTGACGACGACGGCACGTCAAAAGAATTGGCAACAGTCGCCGGTGGGCGCGATGTCGTTCTAGGCGGTGCGGAGGCCGAAAAGCTCGATCGCACCGACGATCCTGTGCGCATGTACCTGCGCGAAATGGGGTCAGTCGAATTGCTGTCGCGCGAAGGCGAAATTGCGATTGCCAAGCGCATTGAGGCGGGCCGCAACACGATGATCCTGGGGCTTTGTGAAAGCCCGCTGACGTTCCAAGCGATCACGATCTGGCGCGACGAATTGCTGTCTGAGGACATTTTGCTGCGTGACGTGATCGACCTTGAGACAACATTCGGCGACCAGTTGGCCGAAGAAACCGGAGAAAGTTCTGTTGTTTCCGCCACGCCGAACGCAGAGAAAAGCGAAGAAAAGCAAGATCTTGATGCAGACGGCAATCCGATTGCCAAAGACGATGATGAAGATGAGGAAGAAGCTGCAAACCTGTCGCTTGCCGCGATGGAAGCACAGTTAAAGCCGCAGGTTCTGGACACGTTGGAAGTGATCGCCAAGGGCTTTGCCAAACTGTCGGACATGCAAGATTCGCGGATGTCTGCGACCCTGAACGAAGACGACAGTTTTTCTGGCAAGGAAGAAAAGAAATACCAGAAGCTGCGGTCCGAAATCGTAGAACTGGTGGTGTCGCTGCACCTGCACAACAACCGGATCGACGCGCTGATTGACCAGCTTTACGGCATCAACCGCCGTATCATGCAGATCGATTCAAGCATGGTTAAGCTGGCTGACCAATCCCGCATCAACCGTCGCGAATTTGTCGATGCGTACCGTGGTCGTGAACTTGACCCCACATGGCTTGACGAGATGGGCCAAAAGGCTGGACGCGGTTGGCAGATGTTGATCGAACGGTCTACCACAAAAATTGAAGAACTGCGCGCTGAGATGGCACAAGTCGGTCAATACGTCGGCGTCGATATTTCTGAATTCCGCCGCATCGTGCAGCAGGTTCAAAAGGGCGAAAAAGAAGCCCGTCAGGCCAAGAAAGAAATGGTCGAAGCGAACCTGCGTTTGGTTATTTCGATTGCGAAAAAGTACACGAACCGCGGCCTGCAATTCCTTGACCTTATTCAGGAAGGTAACATCGGTCTGATGAAGGCCGTGGATAAATTCGAGTACCGCCGTGGCTACAAGTTCTCGACCTATGCGACGTGGTGGATTCGTCAGGCGATCACGCGGTCCATTGCTGATCAGGCCCGTACGATTCGTATTCCGGTCCACATGATTGAGACGATCAACAAATTGGTCCGTACAGGTCGCCAGATGCTGCACGAGATTGGCCGCGAACCGACGCCGGAAGAACTGGCCGCCAAGCTGCAAATGCCGCTTGAAAAGGTACGCAAGGTGATGAAAATCGCCAAGGAGCCTATTTCGCTTGAGACCCCGATTGGTGACGAAGAAGACAGCCAACTCGGTGATTTCATTGAAGATAAGAACGCGGTGCTGCCGCTGGATTCTGCGATTCAGGAGAATCTGAAGGAAACTACGACACGGGTTCTGGCGTCGCTGACGCCGCGCGAAGAACGGGTGCTGCGGATGCGGTTTGGCATCGGCATGAACACCGATCACACGCTCGAAGAAGTCGGTCAGCAGTTCAGCGTGACGCGCGAACGTATTCGTCAGATCGAAGCAAAGGCGCTGCGCAAGCTGAAGCATCCAAGCCGGTCCCGCCGTTTGCGCTCATTCTTGGATCAATAACTTTATTTGGACGATTTTTAATTGTCTGCGGTATGGGGCGAGGTTTGCAAAGGCCTCGCCCTTTGTCGCTAGCGCACCAAGAAAACGCTGATTAAACGGGTTAAGCGGTGGTTTGGAAATCTAGCGCGCAAACACTTGCTTTGACGGTGCTGGGCGAGGACACTTGCCCGATGGAATGGCAGATCAAAACGTCTGGCGCGGGGCTGTATGAGTTTACGCGCGACGTGGCCGCAAAGGTCACGGGGACAGGTGTGCTGACGCTGTTTGTGCAGCACACGTCCTGTTCCCTTTTGATCCAAGAGAATGCTGACCCCGAGGTCCAGACTGATCTGGCTGCGTTCTTTGATCGGTTGGTGCCGCCGTCAGATCACCCGCAAATGTCCTATCTTAGACATACTTATGAAGGACCTGATGACATGCCAGCCCATATCAAGGCCGCGATGCTGCCAACAAGCTTGCAGATTCCCGTGATTTCAGGGGAAATGCAGCTCGGAACTTGGCAGGGAATATTCATTTTCGAACATAGAACCGTGCCGCATCTGCGTCGCGTCGTGGGAATGATGGGGGCATGATGAGATGAGCGTTTCTGCGGCCCAAAAGACTGCCCTTGCGTGGGTTGAAGCAGCGCGTGACGTGTTGTCTGCCGATTGCGCCCGGATATTTGAGTTCGCTGAACCGGCGTGGCGTGAATACCGATCCAGCGCTTGGTACGTTGAACGTCTGCGCGCCGAGGGATTCACCGTGGAAGTCGGGAGCGGTGGCATGCCGACCGCGTTTTGCGCTGAATGGTCAAATGGTGCAGGCCCTGTGGTGGGCATGTACGCGGAATACGATGCGGTGCCTGGAAATTGCCAAGCGGCGGGCGTTCATCAGGCCCCACGCACTGGGTTAAGCGGCCATGCGGCTGGCCATACGGATCCGCATTCTGCGCTGGGGATCAGTGGGTTAGGTGGTCTGCTTGCGACCAAAGCGGCGATGGAACAACACGACATAAAAGGCGGGCTGCGCTTTACCGGCGAGCCCGCGGAAAAGGTGCGCGGGTCTAAGCCGATCCACGCGGCGCAGGGGTATTATGATGGTCTGGCCGGCATGCTGTCGTTTCATCCGTTCTACATGCTGCCGATGTGCAATACCGTGCGCTGGGACACGCACTGTGGCGCGGCTTATTCAATGATTTATAGGTTTATCTGCGACGCGCCGCATCTTTTCGGGGCCTCAGATGGCGCGCCGATCCCACAAAGTCACAGCGATATCCGCGCGCCGGGGGCGAATGACGCGTTGGTGATGATGTATAGCCAAGCGCGGATGCTGCGCGACAGCATGCTGCCGCACGTGGGTGGCTGGTCGATTTCCGAAGCGATCCTGAGCACGGGGCAGGCGACGGCGGACAATCTGCCAGCTGGCCTCGCCGAGCTGCAATATATGATGCGCGTGCCGACGGTCGCGATGGCCGAACAGGTGTCCGCGCGGCTGGACGCACTGGCGGAAAACATTGCAAGCCTGACGGGGTGTCGGGTCGAACGCCACTGGGTTTGCAAATCACGACCCGGATTGGCGAACCACGCAATGGCGAGCATGGTTTGGGAACAAATTCAGCATGTTGGCGCGCCTGTGTGGAACCGCGACGCGAAAGACCTGATGCGTCAGGTACAGAAAAACTGTGGCATGACGCCCGACCAAAACCCGGTATTGCCTGCCTGCGAAACGCTGATTTCGCCGCAAGACGCTGAAGCGATCCTACGCGAGAGCTTGCCGCCGAACCAACGAAATTCAACGTCCGATGATTACACCGATATGACGTGGCACACGCCGACCGCGCGATTCTATATCGCGCGACCTGCCCTAAAGGGCGGACCCTATCCAGCATGGGCAATGAACGCGCTTGGTGGCATGGCGCAGACGATTGACCCGATGGTTCAGGTTGCTGCCAAGGTGCTGGCGTGTTCGGCGTTGCGACTGCTGCAAGACGAGGAGGCGCGCGCAGCAGCAATCGAAGAATTTAACCGCCGCAAAGCCGAACACGACATCCCGCCGCTTTGTGATTATCCCGCACCAACCCAGTTCAAATGGCCTGAATACGTGCAAACACCGCGTGGCACGGATTGGCATATTCCGACATCGGAGGTCCTATGAGACTGATCTTAGCCCTAATAGCTGTCACAAACCCCGCTTGGGCCGCATGCGCGGGTAATGAGCGCACGTTCATGTCGTGCAACTTTGCCAACGGCAAGGCGGTGGAGGTTTGCATGACGGACAATCTCGCCCGCTACAGTTTTGGGCAACCCGGGCATACGCCGGAATTGGCGCTGTCGTTAGGGTTCGGGCAAGGGGCGGAATTCGTGCCGTGGACCGGCATCGGGCGCACCGTCTGGGAGGCGGTGCGGCTGACAAATAATGACATCACATACGACGTTTACGGCGGTTTTGATAAGTTTGAGGCGGTCGAGGACGATCCCAATGACGATGTTTATCCCCAGTTTGGCGGTATCTATATTGTAGATCGTCTGGGCAAACATCTGGCGCACCTGCAATGCATTCCCAGCACGGTCAACTATGCGTATTAGTGTCAAACTGTGGCTGATCCGACTCACGATCTAGTGCTATGAATTGCCCCCTACCCAAAACCTATCCCGACACCTATAGTGACTGTGGATAAATGGGGCATAAGACCCCACAGGCAGATGACGAGGACAGTATATGCGGTGCCCCTTTTGCGGAAACATCGACACACAAGTTAAGGATTCCCGCCCGGCGGAAGACCACGTTGCCATCCGGCGTCGGCGGTTTTGTCCTGCGTGCGGCGGTCGTTTTACCACCTATGAACGCGTTCAATTGCGCGATTTGGTGGTCATAAAATCCAATGGTCGGCGTGAAGATTTCGACCGACCCAAGCTTGAACGCTCGGTCCGGATTTCGATGCAAAAGCGTCCGATCGAACCGGAACGCGTCGATCAAATGATATCAGGCATCGTGCGGCGTCTTGAAAGCATGGGCGAAACAGACATCGGATCAAAGCAAATCGGTGAGATTGTGATGGAGGCTTTGGCTCGTATCGACACAGTGGCCTATGTTCGATTTGCCAGTGTTTACAAGAACTTCCAAGCTGCGGATGATTTCGATAAGTTTGTGAGTGAGCTGCGCCCACAAAACCCACCGGAAGATTGAGCACAGATTTAGACCATCGTTTTATGGGCATGGCCCTGTCGCTTGGGCGGCGGGGCCATGGGCGTGTTTGGCCCAATCCAAATGTCGGCTGCGTCATCGTGCGCCCGACCGACAATGGCGGTCGCGTGATCGGGCGCGGCTGGACGGCGGACGGTGGGCGGCCCCATGCGGAAACGCGTGCGCTTGACGGTATCGATGCGGCAGGTGCCACTGCGTATGTGACGCTTGAACCTTGCGCCCATCATGCAAAAACGCCGCCCTGTGTGGACGCGTTAATTGCTGCAAACGTGAGCCGCGTTGTGATTGCAACAGGCGACCCTGACCCGCGCGTGGCGGGCAAGGGGATTGCGATTTTGCGTGCGGCTGGGATCGACGTCGTGATTGGTGTGCGCGAGGATGAAGCCCGCGCGGACATGGCTGGTTTTCTGCTGCGTGTCAGCGAGAACCGCCCCCTCGTGACCCTGAAACTTGCCAGTTCATTCGATGGGCGTATTGCGACTGCCACCGGTGAAAGTAAATGGATCACAGGACCGGACGCGCGCCGTAAGGTCCACGCGATGCGCGCGGCGCATGATGCTGTTTTGGTCGGGGCGGGAACGGTGCGCGCGGATGATCCGACATTGACGGTGCGCGAAATGGGCGCGGTGCGCCAGCCTGTGCGCATCGTGGCGTCTGGCCGGCTTGATATGGGTGCTGCAAACCTGTTGGCGACGATTGACCATGCCCCGTTGTGGCTGTGTCATGGGGCGAATGTTGATGCGCAGAAATGGGTTGATCAAGGGGCCAAATCCTTGCCGTGCGGTTTGCAGGGCCGACAGATTGATCCTGTTGATATGATGCATAAATTGGCAGCTGCGGGGCTGACGCGGGTGTTTTGTGAAGGCGGGGGCAGCCTTGCCGCGTCCCTGCTTGGTGCGGGTCTGGTGGATGAGATCGTCGGCTTTACGACGGGCATCGTGCTGGGTGCTGAGGGCACGCCGTCGATTGGGGCGATGGGGCTGGATCGTTTGGCCGACGCGCCGCGATTTAATTTGGTTGAAACCACGCGCATTGGTGCAGATATTATGCACCGCTGGCGTCGCGCCTGATGTCACGCGGCTGAGAAACTTGGCCGTTGGGGCGATCAGCCGCTAGCGCCACAAATACGCGTAGCTGGCAAACATACCTTGAACTTTCGCCAGCAGGCGATTGGCGCGGGATGGGCGGGGGACTGTGCCGCTTTGCAGTCGGTCAATCACCACGTCTACGGGGCAGGGGTGGCCGCTGACGGGGTCAAAATAGCGTGGATAATCAATCAGCACAGCGTGGGTCAATTGCGCCAGTGTCGGCAGGGCAGTGCGGCGCACGATTGGTGTTGCGCGGTCGTCCGTCAGGCCCCAGCCCGCATAAAACGGCGTTCCCAGACAGGTCACGTCTTTGCCGCGCAACAAGGCCTCGAACCCGATGGTCGATGTCATGGTCCAGACGGCGTCCACAGCGTCGAGCGCCGCAATCGGGGAGGTCTTGGTGAGCACGACATCCGCGATTTCTGCGGCGTCCGGCACTGCACCAGTCCGCAGCCCTGCTTCGACGTCGGGGTGCGGTTTATAAAGGATCACGGCGGCGGGATTAGCGGCGCGACAGGCCTGCAACAATGCGCGGTTGGTGGTCACGTCCGTGGTGCCAAGCCGGATAGAGGCATCGTCTTCGACCTGTCCGGGGACCAGGATACGGCGCCCCTTTGGCAGGTCGTTGTGCAGGTTTGTGGCGGTGAGGTTATATTTGCTCAGTCCGGCGCTGGTAATCCGATCAATCAGCATTTCGGCCCGCAAAAGGGCGGCATCGGGCAGGGCGATGCTGGCTTGAATATGGGCCTCCAGACGGCTTGGGCCGTTCGGATCGTAGTAAATGCCGAGATCATCAAGGACCAAAGACAGGGGCGCGATCAGATCGGCCCCAAGGCCGCGCGAGCGCAGGAAACCGTCTTCGACACGCAATGCACTGTCGTGTCCCGTGGCTTTGCCCGCCCAAACCATGCGGCCCCGACCGGTTTTAGCGGCGCGCGCGTCGGCCTTGTCGGGATCGTCTTCAAACATCATTTTGCGGTGCTGGCCAAACACCTTTTGCAGTGGTCCACGTTTCCACAATCGCATGCCCGACGCGACCCAGCCAAGGTGGTCGTCGCGCCATGCACGGGTGTGGGCGTGAAGCGTCGTGATGGCGGTTTCAAGGTCGCATAGTTGATCGCGGTAGGGATCGTACCACACTGGATAAAGGATCATCGCGCCTGCGAAAAGCTGGGCGCGGGTCAGGTTTCTTTGGCGGCGATCCACGGGCATCCGGTCATCCGTCAGGCCCCAGCCGACGTAAAACGGCTGCCCGAAGACCACCGGTTTGTGGCCCGCCATGATTGCTTCAAACCCGTATTGCGAGGACACTGTATAGACCGCAATGGCCCCGTCGAGCAGGTGATGCGGTGAGATCGGATCGCTAAAGAATGCAACGTTGTCTGATAGATCGGCGTCGCGATAGTGGCCTTCGCGGTGGCCTTGCGCGGTTTCTGGATGGGTTTTGATCAGGATGTGCGCGTTTGGGTGGTCTTCGCGCGCCACGAACAACATCTCAAGGAAGGTGTTTCGATCTGCGCGGGACGCGGTGACGGACGCATCGCCCGCGGTCTGGTCAATCACCAAGACATAGCCCGCATCAGGGGCCGGGGTGTCTGGGTCATAGGCGTTGTATTTGCTGAGGTGCGCCCGTTTGATCGCGTCGACGCAGTCGCGTGCGCGGTTCAGCAGGGCGGTGTCATCTAGCGGATCGTCGCGCAGGATCATTTCCAGATCAGACGGTTTTGACGGGTCGAAATGCACGCCGCGCGTGTCCAGATGCAGACCAAGCGGTGGTTCGCCGTCGCGACCCGGCAAGACCGAGCGTAAAAATGCATCCTCGACCCGCAACACGGGCGCAGAGGTGCGGTTTGCCACCGCCTCACCGCGCCACGACGTTGGCGATTGGCCCCAAACGCCGATCAGATCATCGCCAGACGGTTTGCCCAACGATACGTCATATCCCGACAGTGTCAGGATGCGGCGCACACGTTTCTGGGTTAGAAATCCACCGTTATAAACATACAGCCGCCGCGGGGTTTCCCCAGCGGCGGCTGTATTATTCTGCAAGGTCATCACCCGCCGAGTGCGGCAGCCGAACTGACCGACCCAAGCGTGCCGAACACAGCCGAGATGGTTTTGTTGAATTGGCTAAACGGTGCTTCGGTGACGTAAACCGTGTCGCCGTCACGGATCGCGAAATCGCGTGCCATGAACATGCCGTTTGGTTCCGTCAGATCAAGCACGTAGATGACGCGCTGGGTGCCGACCAAGTCATTGCGGGCGACCAACTGACTGGCGATTTCAATAGGTTCGTTGCGAAATACAAAGACGCCCGTTGGATCAGCGAGGTTGGTGTTCAAGCCGCCAACTTGCGCGATGGCTTCGATTGCGGAAATGGTTTGGGATTCAAATGCAACGCGGCTTTGCGTGCCTGTTGCGCCCAGGGCGGTAAAGCTGCGGGTGTCTTGTTCGACGAAAATCCGGTCGCCTGCGCGCAGTGCGATATCGTGGCCTGGATGGGAGTAGAGGTCTTCAAACCAAATCTCGCCGGTGTGGTCGCCGCGCACGACGGTCACTTGTGCGATTTCTGGCTGAACGGACACACCGCCAGCCCGCGCAATCATCGCCGACAGGGTGCGGGTCGGGCGTTCAATGGCGTAGACACCTTGGGCACCAACGGCACCGACAACGGACACTGTCGCCCCGTCACCGGCAAGGCGGCGGACCTGAACTTGTGGGTCTGGCGTTTGTTCTTCGAGTTTTTCGGTGATGATGCGGCGGATCGCTTCTGGTGTGTTGCCAGCAGCGTTGATGCGGCCTGCGTAGGGCACGAAAATGAAACCGGAGCCGTCAACCTGTACTTCTTCAAGCACCGTGGCGTTTTGACCGGCGGGCACAAGCAGCGGATCGCGTACGTTTTCCCAGATGGTCAAGCCAAGCACATCGCCTGCGCGGATCGTGTCGCTGCCGATTGGACTGGCATCGCGAAAGCCTGCGGAAAACCCGAGGGCGGGGGTGACACTTGCCACCAAATTCACGCGGTCATCAACGACAAGGACAAAGGCGTCGCCGTCTTCCATCACCGATCCGGAAAAAATTTCACTCTTCGTTGGTCCTGAGCGCGGTAGGCCGCAGGACGCAACAACTGCCATTACAGCAACGAGGGCCACGCCTTTTGAAAGGCGCAATCTTGGGGATTTCACTGCTCCGGTCTCCTCGACCTAATTAAAACTGCCTCAGTCGTCATGCGGGCGAATTTAAATTCACCTCACCTTTTGACTGTAAGGTACGGGAATCCGTGGTCAAAATCTAGTATAAGGTTTGGGGTAGGGCGTGGTGTGGCGCAGTTGCCATGGCACCCCCTAGGTGTGGTGGTTTCTATTTAACCACACGCAACTGCTGGCGCGGAGGGGCCTGTCCGCTGCGCAGCGCGTCGTAGGGATCGTTGTGATCCAGCATCATATCCACCACTTGGCGCATCAACTGGCGACGGCCCCGCGCGGAATAAAAACCGCCCGGAACCTGGCTCGTTTCGAGCAGATAGCGGCGGTAGTCCTTAAACGCGCGATTGTCGGGGCGCACGGGGGCCGCAAAGAACCGATCGACGGGCAGGTCAGAGACAAATTCCGGTTTGTCGTAGACGGCATTGCCGAACACCTTAAGCGGGATACCACGGTGCAAGACCTGTTGTGCGGCGGTGGAATTGACCGTCACTGCGGTGCGCGCATGGTCTAGAACCTGTGCCAGTTTGCCGCCACGCACGTAGTGAACACGATCATAGATGTCGTTGTCGCGGGCCAGTTGGCGGATGATTTTACGCAGCGGGCTGCGGCCATTTTCAAGCGGGTGGGCTTTGAACACAAGATGGTGGTGTTGTGGCGCACCCTTGGCGAAGCCTTCGATCACGAGGGCAAGAAATTCTTCCATGCGGGCAAACGGCGAATGCATTTGAAACGAGGAGTCGTGTTCAAGCTGCAGCAGCGCGATGTGATAGGGATAACCGCCATGTTTGATGCGAAAGGTGGATATGATCCGGTCCAGCGCGATAAACGGCATCAACATCAGGCGGCGGGTATAAAGGGCTGTTTCAGTAATCAATGGCAGTTCGCGATGGTGCTGGAAATTGCGGTAGTCGCCGTTCCGAAACATCACGAACCAATGATACAATGCGCCGTAAAACACATGGTGGCGCATGTCGCCCCAGTGGGCCGGTGCCTCAGGCACGTCGAGTTCGGTTTCAGCCAAAGCCTTGCGCATGTCATCGACGCTGGTGTTCATCAGCTTGGAATGGCCGTTGGCGCCGCCACGCTCATAGGTGACCCAGAACGGGCGCATGTAGCCTTCTTCATAGACATGCACGGTCAAGCCCATTTGCTTGGCCGCGACAATCGCGTCCGCATGGACGGGCCGCGTGTCACCATAAAGGACAACATCGGTGATGGATTTGTCGGCGACGATGGCCTTGAACGTTTCAACCCAATCACTGGGGTCGCCGTGATAGGGGATGTAGCCCTTGGCCCCGAACCAGAACGCGCGATCGCCTGCGTTGAAGCCAACGCGCCAGACATCCGCCCCCGCCGCGCGCAGCATTTTGCCCAGACGGTGGAAGAATGGCCCATGCGGCCCCTGCAAAAACAGGAAAGATCTGGTTGCGTGATCGGTCACTCTGGTCCCATCATATCGTGGTGCCGGTTTCGGAGACATTAACCATTTAGTTTGGCTTAAATATGGCTTGTTGTGTCGTTGTGCTATCTAGCCAGCTTGCCCATGGCCATTCAAGGGGCTAGTTCGGGGGAAATATGAGAGGAATTCGCCATGTTTACAGGCATTGTCACGGACGTCGGTCGCGTTTTGGCGTTGGAAAACCGCGGCGATTTGCGCGCACGGATTGCGACGCGTTACGATATTTCGGGAATTGATATTGGCGCGTCGATTGCATCTGACGGCGTGTGTTTGACGGTTGTCGACAAAGGCGTGTCGTCGGAGAGTGATCCGCAGGGCTGGTACGACGTCGATATTTCGGCAGAAACTGTCAGCAAGACGTCGCTGGCGGCATGGGCGGTTGGCAAACGGGTCAATCTGGAACGAAGCCTCAAGGTCGGGGATGAGCTTGGTGGGCATATCGTGTCCGGCCATGTGGACGGTGTGGCGATGATCGTGGCCATGGTGGACGATGGTGCCAGCACCCGCGTGACGCTGCAAGCTCCTGATGATCTGGGACGGTTTATTGCGCCCAAAGGGTCGGTCGCCCTGAACGGGACGTCGTTGACCGTGAACGAGGTAGATGGCGCGCGCTTTGGCATCAACTTTATCCCGCACACGAAATCCGTGACCACGTGGGGGGATGCAAAAATTGGTGATCCGGTGAACCTGGAGGTGGACACAATGGCGCGCTATGTAGCCCGCTTGCGGGACTATGATTGATGGCTGGCAGCATTCCAAAGATTGGGCATAATTCGGGCCGTGTCGATGAGCCGGGCAAAAGCTGGCGCAGGCATGTGTGGGCCAAGGCACGCCGTGATTTGATGCCGAACCTACCGATTGAGGTTATTCGCCGCCGCGTGGCCCGCGCCAAAGAACTGGGATTGCCGTACAAAACCTACGCCGGACTGCGCGCAGCGTCTGGTGATGATCTGATCGGATTCATGTTCTCAAGCAACGCGCTTGATCTGCTGCGCGCTGCGGACAGTGTTCCTGCGGCGAAAGTCGCGAAGTTGGACGCGCTGAGGGATGCTAAAACCGTGGGATTGGCCATATCGCCGATTGCGCCAGAACACCTCACTCCGCCGCTGCAAAGCGCCTACGCCGCGCCAGACCTGCTTGCCCCCTGGGCGCAAACCCGCGCGGCGTTACGCACCGTGTTCGCGCAAACCGGCCACCCCGCCAGCCGTTTCGTGCTGGTGTGCAATAGCGATCTGGAACGCGAATGGGTGCAGGCAGGCCGCATGGCTGGCACCTTGCCCGCCGCTGATTATTTTGCACCCGCCCAATGAATGACAATTTGAGGTATCCCCATGACTGATACAGAAACACCCAAAATCGTGTCCTCGCTAGAGGACGACAGTGGCGAGCGGATGGTTGATATTTTGCACCACGCGGACGCAGGGCATTTCACCTATGTCGAATACCACCGCACCAGCGATGAGAGCGACGAGTGGCGGCAGGTTGAAGACGACAGCGCGAAAACCTACAAAACCAAGTTCGCGGCCTATACTGCGGCCACCCGTAACGTAGAATGGATGATGGACTGAAAACGGTATGTTTTGGTCAATAATACGGCCCGCGGCAGGGACCGTGTAATCTGATCTGACGCCAAGTCCTGCGGCTATAGCGCCCCTTTCCAATTGCGCGCCCACAGGCTATTCCGCCCCTATGCGGCTGAGAGGATCACCATGAACAATTCGATTGAAAAAACTGGGGCGTTCGAAAAACCCGGCCCCGTCGAAACCGACTGGAAAGACGTGATTTCCAGCATCGAAGACATTATCGAAGACGCCCGCAATGGCCGTATGTTCGTGTTGGTGGATCATGAGGACCGCGAGAACGAAGGCGATCTGGTGATCCCTGCACAAATGGCGACGCCGGATGCGATCAATTTCATGGCCACCCATGGTCGCGGATTGATTTGTTTAACGCTGCCTGCTGAACGGCTGGACGCGCTGGGCCTGTCGCTGATGTCGACGCATAATTCATCGCGCCACGAAACCGCATTTACCGTGTCGATTGAGGCCCGTGAGGGCGTGACGACCGGTATTTCCGCTGCTGATCGTGCGCGCACCGTGTCCGTGGCGATTGATCCAACCAAGAGTGCCGCCGACATTGCAACGCCGGGCCATGTGTTCCCCCTACGCGCCCGCGCTGGCGGTGTTCTGGTCCGTGCAGGTCATACCGAAGCCGCCGTTGATATTTCGCGCCTTGCAGGGCTGAACCCGTCCGGTGTGATTTGCGAAATCATGAACGATGACGGCACGATGGCGCGTCTGCCTGATCTGGTCGCGTTTGCGCAATTGCACGGGCTGAAGATCGGCACAATTTCCGACCTGATCGCCTATCGTCGGCGCCATGACAATCTGGTGCGCGTGCGCACGGAACAAACCATCACGTCCGAGTTTGGTGGCGAATGGCAGATGAAAATCTATGCCGACGAAACCCATGGCGATGAACATGTGGTTCTAACCAAGGGCGACATTTCTGGCGATGCGCCCGTATTGGTGCGTATGCATGCCATGGACGCCATGTTGGATGTCGTTGGCATTGGCCCGGCGGGGCGCACAAACGAATTCGGCGAAGCGATGACGCGCATCGCAGAAGAGGGCCGCGGCGTTGTCGTGCTATTGCGCGATACGTCGATGAAAATGGTCGCTGCTGATGACGTGTCACCACAGACGTTGCGCCAATACGGGCTTGGCGCGCAAATCCTGTCGTCGCTGGGGCTGGGTGAGATTGAGCTTTTGACCAATTCACCCCAACCCAAGATTGTCGGCCTTGAGGCCTATGGACTTGAAATTATCGGCACGCGCAAAATCTCGGAGCTGGGCTAGTGGCAGGCACATCACACTTCATCATGCCGCGTGCGGAATTTGACCAGAAGCCAAAGCTGCTGATCGTTATTTCGCCGTATTACAAAGACATCGCCGACAATCTGCTGTCTGGCGCGCAGGCCGAGATTGAGGCCGCTGGCGGCACGCACGAAACCGTGCATGTCCCTGGCGCGTTGGAAATTCCGACCGCAATCGGCATCGCCGAACGGCTGAGCAATTTTGACGGCTACGTCGCGCTAGGCTGCGTTATTCGTGGTGAAACGACGCATTACGAAACGGTCTGCAACGACAGTTCGCGGGCATTGCAAATGCTTGGGCTACAGGGTTTGTGCATCGGCAACGGGATCTTAACCGTTGAGACGCAAAAACAGGCCGAGGTTCGCGCAGATACGAAAGATCAAAACAAAGGTGGCGGTGCTGCGGCTGCGGCCTTGCACTTGATCGCGCTCAGCCGTAAGTGGGGCAGCGCTAGATCGGGCGTTGGATTCACCAACGATATCCTGATGGCCACCAACACAGATGGTTCCACCACAGCATGACCCAAGCCCAATCAAACCTGTCAGGTAATGTACGACGCAAGATGAAGTCCGCGTCACGGCTTTATGCGGTGCAAGCACTGTTCCAGATGGAACATTCCAACCAGACAATCGAATCCGTCACGCGTGAATTTGAAGACCACCGCTTTGGTGCGATCTATGAAGGCGACGAATTGGCCGAAGGCGACGTGACCCTGTTCCGTATGCTGGTTGAAACTGCGGTGAACGAACAAGTTAAAATTGACCAGATGACCGACCGTGCGCTGGTCGCCAAATGGCCTTTGGGCCGGATCGATCCGACATTGCGCGCGCTGTTTCGCGCGGCGGGCGTTGAACTGATTGGCCGTGACACACCACCTAAGGTCGCGATCAGTGAATACGTTGATGTTGCGAAAGCGTTTTTTGACGGTGGCGATGAGCCGAAGTTCGTGAATGCGGTCTTGGATCATATGGCCCGTCAGGCAAAGCCTGACAGTTTTAGCTAAGATCAGGCAAAGCCTGTGGCGTTGTGACACTGGCATTTTCCGAATTCGTCCCCACCTTAATCATGTAGGAGGCGGTTCAAATGCCCAATCAAAAAATCCCTAAACTGATCAAGCTTTATATCAAAAGCTGCGCCATCGGCTTTGTGTTGTCAGCGATTTTCGTCGCGGTGATGCTGGGCTTTGACGTGATGGGCCTTGGCGGGCTCGTGGCGCGGTCTGACGTCGGGTTTGTGGCCGTGCTGATGATGTGGATATTGAACGGTGTCGTGTTTGCCGGTGTGCAATTTGCCTACGTGATCATGAGCATGGCGGATGATGACGACGACGATGACGATGAACCACGCGGCGGCCTTCGTGCCCGCGCGCCTGTATTTTTGGCAGAACCGATTCCGATCCACGTAGACGATACACCGCGACGTCGCTAGGTCAGCGGCCATTTTGCTTGGCGACCCCATCTTTGATTCGTGGTGTGTAAAGGTGGCGGGCCCCGCGGCGACCGTAGGGATCTAATTCCGGAGGACCTGTATGTACAGGTGGTAGCCAGGTAACGAGGCCAGGGCCCCGACAGCGCCAGCCGCCTCGGATTTGCTTAAGGCCGCTGGAATGTTGTCCCGTGTTTACGAGAAGAGCAGAAGCCCGCCGTCTTTACAGGTAGTGTGGTGGACGGGCTTCGACAAGGGGCTGACAACCGATTGATCTTAGTCGGTGCCGTGAAGTGCATCGCGCAGCTGGGCGAAATGACCGTCCCAGCCTTTGTCGAGCGCGAGCGTCAGGCCGAACGCATCTTCGCCAGCAGGCAGTCCTTCGTGCACCAGCGACAGACGTGTGCCACCTGCCACATCTTCGAGGGTCCATTTCACCGTGCTGGTCGCGTCGCCCATTGGCGCGATCGTGAAAGTGTATTCGAGATAGTCATGCGGCGTTGCGGTGATGATGTCGCCCCACATCAGCTTGTCGCCGCTGGTGGTGCCGTACATCGCATAGGCGTCGCCCTGCGCGAGGGTGTTTTTTGGTTTGTGAAACCACATCGCCAGTTTGTCAGGGTCGGTCAGGAACGCCCAAACGTCAGCCTTGGAGGCTTTCAGGTAGATGGATTTGTTCAATGTATTGGTCATTTCGTATCCTTTTCTATGGCAGATTTAAGATCGCTCAGGCGGTCGTCCCAGAAGGCATCAAAGAAGCCAAGCCAGTCACGAATAGGTGCAAAAGCGCTCGGATTGAGCGTGTTGTAGCGTTCGCGCCCTTGTGTGCGCACCGTGATCAACCCGCCGTCCGACAACACTGTGAGGTGCTTTTTCACAGCCGCGCGGGTCATGTCGAAATTGTCTGCGACCTGCGCGATGGTCATATCCGTTCCGCGCAGCATCAGCAGGATGTCGCGGCGGGTTGGATCGGCGAGGGCGCGAAAGAGGGGTTGGTTACTGGTCATGGGGGCTTGATATGATACCAAATGGTATCACGTCAAGCTTTAACTTACCTTGACGGATGTTCACACATTGTTCATGTTTGAGGGATGCCTGAAGAAACCACGCCTCTTGATCTTTCAAACTACCAACCCGGTCAATTGCTGGCGCGCGGGGTGTGCCGCCATCTGCGCAGTTTGGATTTCGTATGCGTTGAAGAACTGGTGCCAACGCGCGGCCTGCGGGTCGATGTGATGGCACTGGGCGCTAGGGGGGAAATCTGGATCGTCGAGTGCAAATCTTCGCGTGCTGATTTTCAGTCAGACCATAAATGGCAGGGTTATCTGGAATGGTGTGACCGGTTTTTCTGGGCGGTGGACGGCGATTTTCCAACGGAATTGTTGCCTGATGAAACTGGCCTGATCATCGCTGATGCCTATGATGGCGAAGTGGTGCGCATGGCCCCCGAGGACAAGCTGGCAGCGGCGCGGCGCAAGGTTATGGTGCAGAAATTCGCGCGCACCGCAGCGATGCGTCTGCAATCGTTTCGCGACCCGACGGCGATGACATCAAACGCACTGCTTTAGCGCCGTGACAACGCCAGTGATGCAATCCCGGCGGCGAAAATCACCGCAAGACCCGCGAAACTAATCCAGTCTGGCCAGTCCGAAAATACCAGAAAGCCAAGAATCGTGGCGGGAATGAGCTGGGTGTAAATGAGCGGCGCAATAACGCTTGAGGGGGTTGATTGGCTGAGCTTGACCAACAACAGATTGCCGAACGCCGATCCCATCGCGCTGATCGCCACGAGGGTAAATGCCGCCAGCGTGAGGCGATCGGGACGCGCCGCCAGTCCGAAAGGTGCAAGCACGATGCCCCCCAGAACCAGTTGCGAGATCAGCAATAGGCGCGGCCGATACAAGGGTGCGATCCAGCGTGTCGAGACCACGTAACAGCCATGAAATACCCCTGCGAGGACAGCAAACCCCATGCCAACAGTCGCGCCGAAACCGGGTTTGACGACAAGAATAACGCCAAGAAAGCTGACGCCCAACAAAACCGTGCGGGCCAGCGTTATCCGTTCCCTGAGAAGCCAGCCTGACAAAGCATAAGCCACAATCGGGCCCACGAAAAATGCACCGAACGTGTCGGCAACGGGTTCGGTGCGCAGCGCTGTAAGGATCAGGCAAATACCGCCCATGATAAACAGCGCGCGCAGCCAGACACGCGGATCGCGAAGGGCGGGGGCGTCAAGGCGGGTCAGCCCGCAAAACGGCAACAACACAACCGACGCGAGGGCAAAACGTGTCCATGCAATGAAAATCGGGCTGATGCCGCCCTGCGTCAAAACCTTCGCAGCAACATCCCCGCCGACGATCAATGTCATGGATGCCAGCATAATTGCCCCGACCCGCCACAAAGCAACGGTCGGGGCCGCAATCGGCATTTAGCGCGTCTTGACGAGGCGGGCAGCCTTGGCAGCGGCCCGAATTTCTTCTGCGATTTCGTCGGCTTCTTCGGGTGTGAAATCCATCGGGATTTCAATGCCTTTGCCTTCAATGAACAGCCGGACCTGACCCTGATCCGTCGGACCGATTTGCAGGTTCGCTTCGATGTCGCGTTCGTCGTTAATGCCCATGGCGATAATCCTTTGGCTATGCTTGTGCTGGCTCTACCCCGCAGGCATGCGCAATGGCAAGTCTGGCGCATGCCTGCGGGTGGTCTTGCGGCAAAATCCGGTGCCGAATGCTGCCATCGGCACTTGCAATCGCGCGCTTGCCTCGCTAAATCGACGCTGATGCCGCCTTAGCTCAGTTGGTTAGAGCGCTGGTTTGTGGAACCAGAGGTCCCCCGTTCAAGCCGGGGAGGCGGTACCATCCCCCCTTTGTCGCGCCGTTTGGTTGGGCCCCCTTTTATTAGCGGCTGTGTCATGCGACCAAGCGCCATGGCATTGTTCGTGACTCTCGTGATTTCCGGCGTTGGTGTGGCGGCATTTATGGCGCTTGCGTTGCCGTTGCCGTGGCTGCTCGGCCCGCTGCTGGGGTGTTTGATTGCGGCGCTGTTTGGGGTGCGGCTGCAGGGGGCGCCAAAAACCGGCCAAGTGATGCGTACGATTTTGGGCGTCGCGGTCGGGGCCACGATTACGCCTGCGCTGTTCGCGCAGCTGGGCACGTTGATCTGGACGCTGGCCTTGATGCCGCCTTTGGTGATTTGCGTTGGCGCTGTGGGGTATCCGCTGTTTCGCAAAGGGTTCGGGTTTGATCACCCGACTGCGTTTTATGCAGCGATGCCCGGCGGTTTGCAGGACATGCTGTTGTTTGGCGAAGAAGCGGGTGGCGATGTGCGTGCGCTGTCATTGATCCACGCAACGCGGGTGTTGATCGTGGTGATGGTGTTGCCGTTTGTGTTCGCCTTTTTTTATGGCGTCGATATGAGCCAACCCGTTGGTGAGCCGTTCTTGTCCGTGCCGTGGACCCAGTTGTTAATTCTTGCTGCTGCGGGCCTTGCTGGATGGCGCATTGCGGCCGCGTTTGGTCTGTTCGGCGCATCCATATTGGGGCCATTGTTCCTGACGGCGGCGTTGTCGCTGGCGGGGGTCATTCACCACCGCCCCCCGGCTGAGGCGATCCAGGCAGCGCAATTTTTCATTGGCTTTACCATTGGCGTTAAATACGCGGGGATTTCATGGCGTGAATTGCGGGTCGATGTGACAGCAGGCGTGATTTTCAGCGTGCTGAGCCTTTGCATTTCTGCCGTGTTCGCCGCAGTGGTCTTCCGGCTTGGCTGGCTGCCGTTTACCGAAAGTGTGCTGGCGTTTTCACCGGGTGGACAGGCGGAAATGGCGATTGTCGCATTGGTTGCAGGGGCGGACGCTGCCGTTGTCGTGGCGCATCATCTGGTGCGGATCGTGTTTGTCATCATCGGTGCGCCGCTGGTGAACCGCAGGTTTGACTAGTTGATCTCAAGCTCTGCGATTCGCGGTGCCCAACCCGCGCCGTGCATATCGCGATCCGTGCGGCTGCCTTGGATGGTTGGGCGTGGCAGCCTGAATTTCACAACATTCAGATCCGCGATATCAAAGCGTTTGATGTGATCGGGTGTGGTTCGGAACAGGGCGGCGACGCGGTCTGTGCTGAGGCCTTGGGTAATTTGGGCGTAGGCCGCAGGTGGGCCACAGAAAATATCTATGGTCAGCCAGAACGGGCCGGCGTTTTTGGACCGCGCTTTTTGGACGATTTGCGCGACGCTAGACATCCGTGACCACCAGTCGAAATGCGTCCATTGGATCGGCCAAAGCCATGACGTGATGCAGGACAAATTCATAAACCGCCCCGCGATCAATTTCCGCCGGAGAGAACGGAAACGCGAATGTTGGCTGTTCTTCTTCCTGCGTCAGCGGGTGGTGTAACCAATAGGGGTTGATCATTTTACCAAGCGTGTCGGCCGTGGTCTGTTCAGGCGCTGCGAGGATGGCAAGCACGCCGAGTTCGGTGGTGGCTGACGTGCGCTGTTCCAGCGTGCCGAGGTTGGCGTTTTGCCCGATGATCCGC
>JAGGNB010000074.1 GCA_017886375.1 Octadecabacter sp. | reverse complement strand
GGTTTCACGTCGCCTGAAATAATATCCCAAGAAGACACGACATGCGCCTGCTGATCGTTTTGTTCAAACAGCTCAAGGTTTGGCATGCCGCCCGTTGCGACAATCACCACGTCGGGGTTCAGGGCGGTCACGTCGTCCGCCTCGGCCCACGTGTTGAAATGGAACGTCACATCGCGCGCGGCACATTGCGCCATGCGCCAATCGATGATCCCGATCATCTCGCGACGGCGCGGCGAGCGCGCGGTCAATCGTATCTGCCCACCTGCCTCGGCTGCGGCCTCAAACACGGTCACGGCGTGCCCGCGTTCTGCCGCCACACGTGCGGCCTCAAGCCCTGCGGGACCGGCACCGACGATCACGACCTTCTTTGGCGTTTGCGCCTTTGTAATGTCATGGGGCATCGTCAATTCGCGCCCCGTCGCCGCGTTATGAATGCACAAAGCGTCGCCCGCCTGATATATCCGGTCAAGACAGTAGGTCGCACCAACGCAGGGGCGAATATCTGCCTCGCGCCCCTCAATGATTTTGCGCACGATATGGGGGTCCGCCATATGCGCGCGGGTCATCCCGACCATATCCAGCAAGCCCGCTTGCACAGCATGGCGCGCAGTCGCCACATCGGGGATGCGCGCAGCGTGGAATGTCGGCATCCCCGTGGCGCGGCGCACTTCACCCGCAAAATCAAGGTGAGGGGCAGATTTCATACCTTGGATCGGGATCAAGTCGGTCATCGCGGGGTCGGTGTGGATACGGCCCTTTATGACGTTCAGGAAATCGATCTGCCCCGTTGCGGCAATGCGTTTGGAAATCTCCAATCCCTCATCGGGCGTGATGCCACCCTTTTGCGCCTCGTCCGCCGTATAGCGCAGACCGACAATGAAGTCCGCGCCAACGCGCTTGCGGATCGCCGCGACAACATCCATCGGAAACCGCATGCGGTTCTCAAGCGTATCGGCCCCGTAAGGCCCCACCAGATCATTGGTCAACGGCGACCAGAATTGATCCAGCAAGTGCCCGTAAACCTGCAATTCAATCCCGTCCATGCCGCCCGATTGCATGCGCTGGGCGGCATCCGCGAAATCGCTGATGATCCGGTCAATGTCCCAATCCTCAATCAGTTTGGGAAAGGCGCGGTGCGCCGGTTCGCGGTGCTTGGAGGACGACACCGACGGCAACCAGTCCCCCTTGTTCCAATTGGTGCGACGCCCCAGATGGGTCAGCTGGATCATCACGGCGCAACCATGATCATGCACCGCATCCGTCAGGTTTTGTATCCACGGCACGACTTCGTCTTTGTAGGCGAGGATGTTGTTAAACACAGGCGGGCTGTCGCGGCTCACAGCAGCAGAACCCGCCGTCATCGCAAGCGCGACACCCGCCTTGGCGCGTTCCGCGTGATAGGCGGCGTAGCGTTCTTTGGGCATGCCGTCTTGTGGATAGGCAGGTTCATGACTGGTGGTCATGATGCGGTTGCGCAACGTCAGATGTTTGAGCTGGAAGGGCTGTAGCAATGGATCGGTGGACATCGAGGCATCCTTGGCGCTAATGACTGACATATGTGTCAGGTCAACCGTTTCCAGAATTGACACACCTGTCAAGTCCTTTAGAAACATCCCTATGAAGAAGGTTGCCCCCCAAAAGAACCGCGCCAGCCGCGAGACATGGATCGACGCCGCCTATACCGCCTTCGTCAATGACGGGATCGAGGCGGTAAAGATCATGCCGCTCGCCAAAACCCTCAACCTGACGCGCACGGGTTTTTATTGGCATTTCAAAGACCTGTCAGATCTTCATGATGCGATCATCGACATCTGGCAGACCCGCAACACTGGCATCATCATCGAACGCTGCGCCAAACCTGCGCAAAGCCTGTGCGCCGCACTCTTTAACCTCATTGATTGTTGGATCGACAATGACCTGTTTGATGCACCCCTCGATCTTGCGATCCGAAACTGGGCGCGAAACGACGCGCGCCTACAAACCCTTGTCGCGCAATCTGACGACGTTCGACTAACAGCTGTCAAAGCCCTGTTTGCGCGGTTCGGCAAAACCGGCGACGCCGCCCATTATCGCGCACTGACCGTGATTTTGACCCAGACCGGATATTATTCGATGCATGTGTCCGAGCCCCGCCTGCAACGCGCAATCGCCGGCTGCCAATACGTTGAAATATTTGCAGGCGCGCCGCCAAGTCCGTCGGAAATAGATGCGTTTCTTGACCGGCATCGCTGATCTCACCTATGGGGTGACTGATAGGCCTTCCGACACTCACGCCACGGCAGATAAGTGTCGGGCGCAACAATCTAGCACAGATCAGTATGTCTTCCGACCGCGTCGATGGAGCCATGTCAAAGCTGCTCAAGGTGTGACCAGCTCTCGGTGTGATCAGCGTGTGACACGCAGCTGTCGCGCTGTTTCGTGTCAGCCGACACATGGCACAACGCAATTGCCGATACGGAGTGTGAAAGTGGTGAACCATGCGGGATTCGAACCTGCGACCTCTGCCTTCGGAGGGCAGCGCTCTATCCAGCTGAGCTAATGGTCCACTTTGGCCGCTATAGCGGTCCTTGCGGACACGCGCAACGTTGATGTGCCCGCAAAACGCAGGATCAGGCGAACAGCCTGTGGCACAGTTCCAGCGCGTCGATCAAGGCATCAACATCCTGCGTGGTGTTGTACATCCCAAACGATGCACGGCAGGTGGCGGTCTGGCCAAGGTGGTCCATCAAGGGGCCGGTGCAATGTTGCCCCGCCCGCACCGCAACGCCCTTTTTGTCGAGCACCGTTGAAATGTCATGGGCATGGGCCGCGCCTTCAAGTGTGAAGCTAAAGATCGCAGCCTTATCAGCCGATGTGCCTTGCACGTTCAGCCAGTTCAACCCGTCAAGCTTGCTGCGGGCATAATCGCGCAGCGTGCGTTCATGGGCGGCGATGTTGTCCATCCCCAGCCCCATCATATATTCAAGCGCCACACCTAACCCGATCGTTTGCACAATGCCGGGGGTTCCCGCCTCAAATTTCATCGGTGCATCGTTGTAGATGATCTGGTCCTTGTGGACTTCGCGGATCATGTCGCCGCCCCCCATAAACGGGCGCATCTCAGCCATGCGTTCAGGCCGCACATAGATCGCGCCGGACCCTGATGGCCCATAAAGTTTATGGCCCGTTACCGGGTAAAAATCACAACCGATATCTTCGACATTCACCGGCATATGCACCGCAGATTGTGATCCATCAATCAGCGTCGCGACACCACGCTCGCGCGCCCCGTGGCAAATGGTTTTAACGTCCACAACCGTGCCCAATACGTTGGACAGATGCGTCACCGCGATCAGTTTGGTGCGCGGGGTGATGGCATCCAGCACTTTTTGCGGGTCCAGATCACCATTGGCGTCGATATCCACCCAGACCAGTTTCACGCCCATGCGTTCGCGCAGGAAATGCCAAGGCACGATGTTGGCGTGGTGTTCCATGACGGACAGGATGATTTCATCCCCGTCGGTCATGGTGTTCATCGCCCAGGCGTAAGCGACCATGTTGATGCCTTCGGTCGTGCCAGAATTCAGCACGATGGTGTTTTCGTCCCGCGCCCCAAGAAACTTGGCAACGGTTGCGCGCACACCCTCGTATTTTTCGGTCGCCACACTGCTCAGGTAATGCAGACCACGGTGCACATTGGCGTATTCAAACGCATAGGCCGTGTTGATCGCATCAATGACACAGTTCGGCTTTTGCGCCGACGCGCCGGAATCGAGGTACACCAACGGCTTGCCATTCACCTCACGCGACAAAATCGGAAAATCGGCACGTACGGCAGCGACATCAAAGCTCATCTCAATTCTCCTACGGGGCCGACACCCAGCACCGAAACAACCACAAACGCCATTATCACAATGGCCACGAACGACAGCGCGATCACGCCTGTCGACAATCCCAAACTATTGAAACCATGCCCGATATTGACAGCATGCCCCAAGCCACGAAAGAAGACATAGAGCCCGAAAACCAAAATTCCAAACCCAAGCACCGGCACCACCAGCAGCGCGACGGTTTGCGCCAGCAAAATCACCGTCATCACCAGTTGCAACACCGCCGTCACAGCCATGATATCCGCCAAACTGCCCTTGCCGCCCATGCGTTTGCCAACCTGAAAAATCGCATAGGCCAGCGCCAGTCCGGTGCCCACAGCGTAAATGCCCTGCATCAGCGGGCCGCTGCGATCGAACGACAGTGTTTGCCCGTCTGCCATAAGAAATTCCACAGGTGGCGCGCCGCTCAGATAGTCCAGAAACCCCGACGACAGGCCGGACACGACGCCTGCAAGCACGATCATCATGATCGACACCTCTATGGGTAATTTCGCCGCCTTCACCAGTGCGGACGCCGTCGCAGGCGCGCGCACCGTCAGTTTCGTCCATTCCCAAAGGCTTGTCAGTGTTAGGTCCATCAGATTGCTTTCGATGTCTCAATAAGGCCGTTGATCCAGAACCAGATCAACGCAGCCAGCCAAATCGCGCCAACCAGCACGGTTCCGGGGTGGTCAAGCCCGTTAAAGCCGACAAGTAACCCATAAAACAGGGCCAATGGTGTCGCAGCCAGCCAGCCCCAAAACACCGCCAACCGTGCGCCATAGGCAGTTGTTGCGGGGCGCACTGCGCGCGTTACGCCAAACAGGATAAGCGCGATGCCATAAAACAACAGCGGCGCCAAGATCAGCCACGAAAAGAACGCATAAATCGTATCCTGCTGAAAATCCGTACCGGTTCCAACCGCGTTGCGCTGCAGTGCTGGCAGCCGAGAAATGAACATCAAAAAGCAGCCAATCATCAGCCACGCAATGGCCCGATCTTCGCGCGGACCCATCGCGTACAGCTCCCCCATCACACGACGGGGCGCGCGGTAGGTCCGCAGGATATCTTGGCTGACCGGCATCAGTGACCGTGACGCGCCAGCCAAGCTTCAAGGCGTTCAAAGATGCCCTCAGCCAGCGCAGGATTTTCGATTTCTTGCAAGGCTTCGGCCAAGAACGCAAGAACCAGCAGATCGGTCGCCTGCGCCTTTGGGACGCCTCGCGATTGCAAGTAAAACAACGAATCCTCGTCAATCGCGCCTGTGGTTGACCCGTGCGAACACGCCACGTCATCGGCATAAATCTCAAGCTCTGGCTTGGCGAGGAATTGACTGTCGTCATCAAGCAGCAACGCTTGGCTGATCTGATAACCATCTGTCTTCTGCGCACCCTTCTTCACAAGGATCTTACCTTGGAACACGCCCGTCGCACCGTTGCGCAAAACCTTTTTGAACACCTGACGGCTTTCGCAATTCAGAGAATCATGGGTGATAAACACGGTGTCGTCTTGATGGAAATCTTTGCCATCCCCAACGCAAGCCCCTGCCACATGGGCAATGGCATTATCGCCGGTCAATTCAATCACACATTCGTTGCGCGTCAGCACCCCGTTCATCGTCAAAGTGAATGATTTGAACGCACTCTCATGGCCAAGACGCGTGAACATGCCCGTCACGGCGCGGCGCTCATGGTCGCGCCCCTGCACACGAACATGGTTGAACGCCGCCTTATCAGCCACGTCGACCTCCATGACCGTGTTGAGGCGTGCAGCCCCGGGGCCAGTCTCCAAAA
>JAGGNB010000020.1 GCA_017886375.1 Octadecabacter sp. | reverse complement strand
CCAAACAGCGCCGCGATCTGGGCGACAGAATTTGGCCCCGCATCAAGAATCATCATATCGGGCGGGCAGGCGTCGGCGGCCACAGTTTCATGTGCGGCACCTGCCTTGAATTCCGCCGCCACAACCACGTCACAGGGCAGCAGTAGGCTGCAATTGGCGGCCTTTGCCTTTGCCATGATGTCCTGCGCCGTGCCCGCCAGATCATGTTCGCACAGGGATTTGCCGACATCATGGCCTTGGGCTGCAAGGAACGTGTTGGCCATGCCGCCGCCGATGACAATCGAATCGACCTTGTCGATCAGGTTGCCGAGCAGGTCGAGTTTCGTGGACACTTTCGCGCCGCCAACCACGGCCACAACAGGGCGCTGCGGATTGCCGAGCGCATTTTCCAGCGCGGAGAGTTCTTCGGCCATCAGACGGCCCGCGCAATTGGGCAGCAATTCGGCCACGCCTGTGGTCGATGCATGGGCGCGGTGGGCGGCGGAAAAGGCATCGTTGCAAAACACATCGCCCAAACTCGCTAGAAAACCGGCCATTTTGGGGTCATTGGCTTCTTCCATCGCGGAAAAGCGGGTGTTTTCAATCAGGATGACGGCATCAGCCGGGGCTGCGTCAAGTGTCGCGCGGTCGGGGCGTTCAATGAATGTCACGGGGCGGCCAAGGACCTTTTCCAAGGTCGGGACGGTCACGCGCAACGACATCTCAGGCACATATTCGCCCTTTGGTCGGCCAAAATGCGCCAACAACACAGGCTTGCCGCCAGCGGCGAGGATATCCATGATCGTCGGCTTGATCCGTTCGATCCGCGTTGCGTCCGTGACGACGCCATTCTCAACAGGGACGTTGATATCAACCCGTGTCAGCACCACTTTGCCCGCCAAATCCATGTCGTCGAGTGTGTTCCAGCCCATGATACTCTCCTGTTTTGTTGGCTTGTTCATGGGCAATCGGTGCAGTGTGGTCAACCGCGTCTTGGAATCGCATCTTGGAATCGGTGGCAACCCGCACTAGGTAACGCGGCAACGTATTCAAGTTTAGGAGCCCTACAGATGGCCGAGATCAAAGACCCAGAAAACACGATCCTGATGGAACTGACCAACGGGACGGTTACGATTGAACTGCTGCCAGACGTCGCACCAAAGCACGTCGCACGGATGAAAGAGCTCGTGCGGGCGGGATCGTATGACAACGTGGCGTTCCACCGCGTCATCGACGGGTTCATGGCGCAGACGGGTGATGTGGCCAACGGCAACATGGAAAACGATTTCAATATCGGCCGCGCTGGCACAGGCGGGTCCGACATGCCCGATTTGCCGGCTGAATTTTCCAAGATCCCCCATGCACGTGGATCCATTGGGGCAGCACGTTCGGCCAGCCCGAATTCCGCAAACAGCCAGTTCTTCATCAACTTTGGTGACAACGATTTTCTGAATGGCCAGTACACTGTGTACGGCATGGTGTCGTCGGGCATGGAACATGTGGATAAACTCACCCGTGGTGAACCGCCGACGTCCCCTGACCGGATGATTTCGATGAAGGTCGCTGCAGATGATGCTTAAAGGCGCAGTTTTCGCGACACTTCTGGCAGGGGCTGCGGCGGCTGACGGAATAGCGATTGATGTGACCGGCGACGCAAGTGGCACGGTCTACATTGACCTGTTTGAAGACATTGCACCGCTTCACGCGGCGCAAATCACCGCTTTGGCGGCTGATGGGTCTTATGATGGCGTGGTGTTTCACCGTGTGATTGATGGCTTTATGGCCCAGACAGGCGATGTTGAGTTTGGCGATGCATCCGACGCGCAGTTCGATATGCGCCGCGCTGGCACAGGCAGTTCGCAGCTTGACGACATCGCGCTTGAGGCGAGCACAGAGCTGTCGTTCACCCGTGGCATGGTCGGCATGGCGCGCTCGCAGAACCCTGATTCAGCAAACAGCCAGTTCTTCATCATGTTTGATGATGGCGCGTTCCTGGACGGTCAGTACACCATCGTCGGTGAAGTGGTCGTTGGCATGGACGTGGTTGACGCCATCAAGCTTGGCACGGGGGCAAATGGCGCGGTAATCGGTGAAGCTGACGCGATGGACGTTGTCCGCGTGATCAACGCTGATGAGCTGAGCGACATCGTGGACGCCGCGACGCAGTAGGCCACGGCCACATCACAATGACGTTGAGGGGCTAGGCAGCGGTGTCTGGCCCCTTTTACGTTCAGGGGGAACAAACGGGAGAGATTTGATGCGCGTTCTAGCACTGGTATTTTCACTGATGGCGACGGGCGTGTGGGCGAGCCCAGAATTTTGGCGCAATGAATGGCCGAACACGGATTTTGACAACACCAGCATCGAAAGTTGGGTGGAAATCATGTCAGGCGGTCCGCCAAAAGACGGTATTCCCGCGCTGAATGATCCATCGTTTATTGCCGTCAGCGATGAAACGGACCTCAGTGCCCGTGAACCTGTTATCACGTTGGAAATACAGGGAGAAACCCCACGTGCTTACCCGATCCGGTTCCTGATTTGGCACGAGATTGTGAATGACGAGGTTGGCGGCATTCCCGTCGCGGTGACGTTCTGCCCGCTGTGCAATTCCGGCATTACATTTGATCGCCGTACTGACGCGGGTGTGTTGACGTTTGGTGTGTCCGGCAAGCTGCGCAATTCCGACATGATTATGTTTGACCGTGAGACCGAAAGCTGGTGGCAGCAGGCCATCGGTGAAGCCATTGTCGGTGATTTGACCGGAACCGAGCTGCAAACGCTGCCGTCCTGGATGGAAAGCTGGTCAGAGTTCGAGGCGCGCAATCCAGATGGTCTGGTCATGGCCGAACCTGATTTTTCGCGCAACTATGGCGCCAATCCTTATGTGCAATATGACAGTTCCAACCGCCCGTTCCTGTATTCCGGTGAAATGCCACCACATGACATTCCAGCGCTGGCGCGGGTTGTGCGGGTCGGGGACGCGGCGTGGCCGATGACGCGGATTGCTGAGGCGGGGGAGATCATGGAAAACGGCGTCGTGCTCAGCTGGTCAGCCGGACAAGCGTCGGCGCTGGATTCGCGAGACATCGGTAGCGGGCGTGATGTTGGCACCGTGCGGGTGCGTGACGCCGCGGGCAATGATCTGGCCCACGACGTGATGTTCGCCTTTGCCTATGATGCGTTCTGGCCAGATGGGGCGTGGATGCTGGGGCAATAGGTCAAGACGCTGCGCGGGCGAAGTGTTTAAGAACCAAAGACGCGTTAAGTCCCGCAAAAAGTCTGGTGCACTTTCTCAGCTTCTTCAGGGGGATGCGCGTACTCCGCGTTTGGGGTGAACGGGTCCTGTAGCGCTGCGAGCATGGCGTGGAAGGGTGCGAAATCCCCACTCGTGGCGGCAACGATTGCCTGTTCGATTTTATGGGTGCGCGGGATGATCGCGGGATTGGTCTTGCGCCAAAGCGTATCGTCAGGGTCCGCCGCGCGCCATGTCGCGTGCCAGTCGGGAAAGGTGGTCGCAGTCTCGTCCAAAGCGTTGAACGTGTTGGTAAAGTCCGCGCCAGCGATGGCCATTTGCGCCAGCAGGTCTTTGGCGAGTGCTGTGGTGGCATCGTTTTGTGGCAACCCGAGTTTTGGCGCAAAGGCCTTGGCCCATTCGGCGTCAAACAGGTTCGGGAATTGGTTCAATCGGGCGGTAAAATCTTCAATGGCTTGGTCGGCGTCGGGCATGATCTGCACCAGTGACGTGGCAAACTGCGCAAGGTTCCAATGGGTGATCGGGCCTTGATTGCTATAGGCATAGCGTCCTTGGCGGTCGATGGAACTGAACACTGTGTCGGGATGATAGCTGTCCATAAAGGCGCAAGGGCCGTAGTCGATGGTTTCGCCCGCAATCGCGACGTTGTCGGTGTTCATCACCCCGTGGATAAAGCCGACCGACATCCATTTTGCCACCAAGGTCGCATGCTTTTGCATGACCATTTCAAACAACTGCAGCGGATCTTTGGCGTCGGGGTAGTGGCGGTTAATTGTGTAGGCCGTCAGCTTTTCCAATGCTTCAACGTCGCGCTGGGAGGCGAAGTATTGAAAGGTTCCAACGCGGATATGGGACGACGCCGTGCGGGTCAGGATCGCACCGGGTAGGCGGCCTTGTTCACGCCCGATGAAATCGCCGGTTGTGACGGCCGCAAGTGCCTGTGTTGTGGGTATATCAAGGGCGTGCATCGCGCATGACATCAAGTATTCGCGCAGTACAGGGCCGACCCATGCGCGCCCGTCGCCGTTGCGCGAATAGGGCGTCGGGCCGGAGCCTTTGAGCTGGATGTCAACGCGGCCCGACGGCGCGGCGATCTCCCCCAAATGCAAAGCACGACCATCCCCGAGTTGCGGTGAAAACCCGCCGAACTGGTGGCCCGCGTAGACCTGTGCGAATGGCGTTGCATTGGCCGGAATATCGTTTCCCGAAAACAGGTTAGCGGCGTCTTCATCGCTCATGTTTGAGGTGTCTAGCCCCAGTTCAGCGGCCAGCGTGTGGTTGAACGCGATCAGGGTCGGGGCGCTGACAGGGGTGGCATTCAGTTTGGAATGAAACCGCGCTGGCAGGGTCAGATATGTGGTGTCAAACGGGATGTTGATGGGCATTTTTGGGGCCTTTGGTGGTTTGGCACCGAGCGTACACTGGGCGTACACAGGGCGTACACACCCTGTACACAGGCGCGTGGCATTAAGTCTCGTTAGAGCATTCGCGTCATCAGGGAATAGGTGTCCCGTAGTTTGAAATGCGCCCGCGTGTACAGGCGCTGTGTGGCGTCATCGCTGCGATCAACTTCAAGGTGCAACGCCTTGACGTCAACCCCCGCAAGGCTGGACGAGATCGCCATCAACACCTCGGATGCGATGCCGCGCTTGCGCACGCTGGGGCGGATGAACAGCTCATCGATAAAGGCGTCCATGCCGCCCATTTCCATCGACCAGCCAAAGGTGATGATCGTGTAGCCGGTCGGTGCCTTTGCAGGACCGAACAGCCACGCCGCACCGAGAGGTGAGCCTTGCAACAGGGGCATCAGTGCCGCTTGGCGTTGTTCGTCGCTCCGCTCGATGCCGCATTCGGCGTGGAAGGCTGCGATCAGCGTCAACAGGCGCGGTGCATCATCTGAGGTGGCGAGGTGGATGGCGGTGGTCATGGAAGTGGCCTTTGGGATAGTGAGGCCGCTTCTTAGCGTCTGGCACGTCGAAAAGATAGCCGGATCGGCTGGCAGCATTGCGACCCGTTTGCAGGGGGCTGTTTAAAAGGCGATGTAAATAAACCATCTAAATAGGCCATGGGCCGCAATGCCCGCTAAGTCGATATCGCCCGACAGATCAGCTCATTGAGCTTATGACCACAACCATGAGCAATGAATACAAGGCGACACCACCACCAATCAAAAAGAACGGCCAGTTCTTGGTCACTGTTGCCGTGGCGATTGATTTCATTTGATACATCAAATCCGGCCAAGTGTAGGACACAAAATCGCCCTGCGTGAAGACGGCTTTGATTTGCCCGTTGTCATCCACAACAGGAAGACGTCTGAACCGTTCATTCGACATTATCCTGAGCCAATCCAGCATATCGTCGGTTTCACGTGCCACGCGCGGGTCTTTTGTCATTATTTCAGACACGACGGTCTTGCGGGCAT
>JAGGNB010000009.1 GCA_017886375.1 Octadecabacter sp. | reverse complement strand
CCCTTGCCCCTCTCCCCCCTCTCCCATACACCTAAGAAAACACCACTAAGGGAGTAGCCATGCGCCGTGTCGTAATCACAGGAATGGGGATCGTCTCCCCCATCGGAAACAACGTTGCCGAAGTAGATGCCAACCTGCGCGCCGGAAAATCCGGTGTCGTCGCGTCTGAGGAAATGAAAGAACACGGGTTCCGCAGCCAGATCGCGGGCACGCTCAAACTTGATGTGTCCGAGCATGTGGACAAGCGCACATTGCGCTTCATGGGTCCTGGTGCTGCGTACGCCCACATCGCCATGGGTCAGGCGATTGCGGATGCAGGATTGTCCGAAGACGACGTCGTGAACCCGATGACGGGCCTCATCGCAGGCTCCGGCGGGCCAAGCACATCCGCCATGTTCGCCGCGCATCAGGTCGTTCTCAAAACTGGCGCAACCAAACGCATCGGCCCGTTCGCAGTGCCCAAAACCATGTCCTCGACCGTGTCCGCGAACCTTGCGACGGCCTATAAGATCAAAGGCATGAACTTCTCGATCACGTCGGCCTGTTCCACATCCTTGCACTGCATCGGCATGGCCGCCCAGCAGGTCGCCCTTGGCACGCAAGACATCATGTTTGGCGGCGGCGGCGAAGAACTGGATTGGACATTGTCCTGCCTGTTTGACGCAATGGGCGCGATGAGTTCCAAATATAACGACACACCCGAACGCGCATCGCGCGCATTCGACGCCAACCGCGACGGGTTCGTCATCGCTGGCGGCGGCGCGATGGTGGTGCTGGAAAGCTTGGACGGCGCGCTCGCCCGCGGCGCGAAAATCTATGCCGAAGTCACAGGTTTCGCAGCCACATCAGACGGCGCAGACATGGTCGCGCCAAGCGGTGAAGGCGGCGAACGCGCCATGCGCGGCGCGCTGAAAACCCTGCCAGAGGGGCGCAAAATCAGCTACATCAACGCCCACGGCACATCCACACCCGTCGGCGATGTCGGCGAGGTCGAGGCCGTGCGCCGTGTCTTCGGCACAGGGTCAACACCGCCTATCAGCTCCACAAAATCAATGACCGGCCACTCCCAAGGCGCGACAGGCGCACACGAGGCGATCTATTGCCTGCTGGCCCTACAAGGTGATTACATCATCCCGAGCATCAACGTCGAAACGCTGGATCCGACCATAAACGCAGGCGAAATCGCTACGTCCTTGGTCGAAAACGCCGGACTTGATACAGTCATGACGAACTCTTTCGGGTTCGGTGGCACCAACGGCTCCATGCTGTTGTCAAAGTATGAGGGCTAGACCATGACCATCGATATGAACGGCAAACGCGGCCTCATCATGGGCGTCGCCAACAACCGCTCTATTGCTTGGGGCATCGCATCAGCCATGCACAAGGCGGGCGCGGAACTGGCGTTTTCCTATCAAGGCGAAAGCCTGTTGAAACGCGTCGGGCCCCTTGCGGAATCCGTGGGCTCAGACACCCTGGTTGAGGCCGATGTGATGGACGACGCATCCCTCGATCGTTGTTTTGCAACGCTGAAAGAAAAGTGGGGCAAGATCGATTTTCTGGTCCACGCCATCGCCTATTCTGACAAAAACGAACTGACGGGCCGCGTGTCTGACACCAGTCGCGCGAACTTTAACGCGACCATGGCGATCAGCTGTTTCAGCTTCATCGACGTGGCGCGCCGTGCGGCAGAAATCATGCCGGACGGTGGCACATTGTTGACACTGACGTACCAAGGCAGCCATGGTGTCACCCCCAATTATAACGTCATGGGTGTCGCCAAGGCCGCGTTGGAATCCGCGACAATGTATCTCGCGGCCGACCTTGGCCCGCAACAAATCCGCGTCAACGCGATCAGTCCCGGCCCGATGAAAACCCTTGCGGGTGCCGCCATCGCAGGGGCGCGGCGCACGTTCCGATACGCCGAACAAAACTCCCCACTGCGTCACAACGCGACGCTCGATGCGGTCGGTGGCACGGCTGTCTATCTGGCGTCTGATGCGGGTGCTTGCACGACAGGTGAAATCATCCACGTGGATTCCGGACTGCACACCATCATGATGCCAGTGCTTGAAAACCTTGGTTGATCTGCAGGGGACTTGAACGTGACGCCCGCCGTCCTGCTTTTGTGCGCGCTCATTGCCTGCCTCGCCACTGCTTACGCATTGCGGGGCGGGCTGACGTCCGCGAATAAACTAACCGTGCTGGGGATGGACCCCAAGGGCATCGGCATCTCTATTCTTTCGGTCGCAGCGGCGGTCTGGTTGTTTGGCGCCACCTTCGGGCTGGCCTTGATCGCCGTCCTCGTGATCCATGAATTCGGCCACGTCGCCGCGTTTCGCGTGGCGGGGCATTCGGACGCGCGGTTCCGTTTGGTGCCATTGCTGGGCGGATACGCAATTTCCAACCACCCAATCAAAACCCAAGAAGAACAGGTCTTCATCTCCCTCATGGGTCCGGCCATCGGCATCGCGCCGATGCTGCTTGCCTACGGCCTCACGCCCTTTGCCGCGCAGTATTACCCTGCTGCAATCTCTCCGCTGTTGGCCTTCGCCAGCATCTGCGGCGCGTTGAATTTCTTTAACCTGCTGCCGATCTGGCCACTGGATGGCGGCAAACTTACCGCATCGATCACGGCGGTGTTTCACGACCGCGCACCGTTCTACATCTTTGTTGCGTCAACCGCGCTGGTCGGGCTGGTGGCGGTGCTGTCACAACGCCTCTTTTTGCTCTTTATCGTGGTCTTGGGCGTGCAACACCTGATGCAAACCGGCGGCAGCGATGGCCGCGCACCCCACGCCCGAATGTCCAAAAACCACGCCGTCTTGTGCCTTGGCGCATGGCTGTTCACCGCCGCAACCCTGTTGATGGGCGGGTTGGCGACCATTTTGCGATTTGTTTGAAGAGCTGCTGGACGGATTTTGTTGCAGGTCGCTTTATGTGCGCCGCCACAAAGACTTTTAGAAAATATACCTCACTGCCCTACTTGCGGCGTGACACTCCAGCGCTGACTTGAAGGTGAACAGCAGGCAATCCGCCCGCTCGAGGGATTGTCGTGGACTATTTATCTATCATGGCCGGTTTGGTCGGCCTATTCCTTGGAGGCGAAGCCCTTGTTCGAGGCAGCGTCAGCATCGCGCATAAGATGTCGATTTCGCCGTTCGTCATCGGCTTGACGGTGGTTGGTTTCGGAACATCGACACCTGAACTTTTGGTGTCGGTGCAGGCCGCATTGAAGGGTGTTCCAGATATCGCAATTGGCAACATTGTTGGATCAAACATCGCTAATGTTTTGCTGATTGTCGGGGTGACGGCGCTGGTATGGCCGATCCATGTCGCCGGCTCCGCGTTGCGGCGTGACACAACAATCATGATCTTGTCAGCGCTGGCACTGGTTCCGCTTTTTGCGATGGGCGAAATTGGCCGTGTGGCAGGCCTCACATTGGTCGCGGGGCTGATTGCCTATCTGGTTTGGACGTTTCTGAAGCCACGACAAGAAGCCTCTGACGATGAAGCCGAAGCCGCGGCAACGCCGATCGTGAATGCGCTGCTATGGGTCGCACTCGGCCTCGTTGGGCTGTTGTTCGGCGCACGGTTCTTGGTCGATGGCGCTGTATCGGTTGCACAAGATTTTGGCGTGTCTGAGGCCTTCATCGGCCTCACCATCGTCGCCATCGGAACATCACTTCCTGAACTTGCGACCTCACTGATCGCAGCGTTTCGCCACCAGTCAGATATCGCAATTGGCAATATCGTCGGATCCAACATTTTCAATGTTCTGGGTATTCTTGGTGTGACATCAATTGTTGCACCGATCCCAGTTGCCCCGCGTTTCCTGACATTTGATCTGCCAATCATGATTGTCGTATCTATTGTTTTGACCGGTTTGTTGCTGCTGCACCAAAAAATAGGTCGAAGAACTGGTGCGGTGATGTTGCTGGCCTATTGCGCCTACCTGTTAACCGCACATTAAGCGCAGCCCGATTCTGTTGAGGATGTGAGGATAGGATTTCGACAAGTGTTCTGGCCCAACGCGCTGACTTCGGCAAAGTGGCCCTTCTTTGAAATCCTTGGAACCAGTCGTCTGGGCGTAAACCATGCCTCCCCTTTCCAAAACGAAAAACGGGCGGCCTGCTGCCAGACCGCCCGTTCATTCTAAATATAATCTGCCTTACGCTACTTTGACGGAAACAACCTCAATCGCGAAGTTCAAATCTTTGCCCGCCAGCGCGTGGTTGGCATCCATCGTCACTTCGGTATCGCTGATCTCAACCACAGTCACTGGGATCACGTTTTGGCCGTCCGGCGATTGCATCTGCAACGTCAGGCCAAGTTCCAACGGGATATCGTCAGGGATCTGCTCACGTGGAATGGACTGGCGGTTTTCAGGATTGATCGCGCCGTAGGCTTCGTCACATGGGATTTCAACGACCTTCTTGTCGCCTACAACCATGCCCGGAATAGCCTTATCCAGCCCCGGAATGATTTGCCCGGACCCGACTTCAAATTCCAATGGATCGCGGCCGTCGCTGGAATCGAACGTCGTGCCGTCTGTCAGTGTACCCGTGTAATGAATGGCAACCGTGTCGCCTGCTTTAACTTCGCTCATGGGATTCTCCTTTGTCTTCTGTTGGCGTGAATTCGCGCGCTGCCTAACAATCACGCGCCAAGATTGCAAATCAAGGCACGCCGCGCCAAAATCACCCCCATGACACAGGCTTTTACCTCCAGCGCCGCACGGGACGCCTTTGCCGCGTTCCCCCAGCCCGCGCGCACCACCTTGATGGCCGTGCGCGCGATGATCTTTGATATCGCCGCCACCTTGCCAGCGGATCAGAACGTTGGCCGCATTGAGGAATCAACCAAATGGGGCCAGCCATCCTACGCCACCCCCGACACCAAATCCGCGACCCCGATCCGGCTTGGCCTGTCCAAGGCGGGTGATCCTGCCATCTTCACCCATTGCCAATCAACCGTCATGCGCGATTTTCGCGACCTCGCCGCGCCAAATCTGAAATTTGACGGCAATCGCGCAGTTTTTTTGCCAATCGGCCACCCGACAAAGCTGGACGAATTCGCGCCATTGATCCGCGCAGCCCTAACCTATCGCCTTTGAGGCTTTCCAACTGTCAGTCTGCGTGCCAAGCTGACCCCAACTGAAAGGTCTCACATGACAATCACCACCTGCATCTTTGATGCTTACGGCACACTGTTTGACGTGGGCGCCGCCGCGCGCGAAGTCGCCAAGGAACCGGGGCAGGCACAATTGGCCGCCGTTTGGGGCACCTTGTCCAAGGACTGGCGCACCAAGCAGCTGGAATATTCGTGGCTGCGCGCGATCAGCGGCACCTACATTCCGTTTTGGCAGGTCACGCAGGACGCGCTTGATTGGGCGATGGACAACAACGGTTTGAACGACAACGCCCTGCGCGCCAAATTGCTGTCGGTCTACAAAGAACTGCCCGCCTTCCCCGAAGTCCCCGCCATGTTGAAAGCGCTGAAAGAAAAGGGCGTGAACATCGCGATCCTATCCAACGGCTCACCCGATATGCTGGTCAATGCCGTGCGCTCGGCTGGAATCGGTGAATACCTTGACGACGTTCTGTCAGTCGAAGAAGTGAATATCTTCAAGCCGCACCGTCTGGTCTATGACATGGTCTGGGAACGCTTTGATGTGCCGCAAACCGAAGTCCTGTTCGCGTCGTCCAACGGCTGGGACGCTGCAGGCGCTGCTGGATACGGCTTTGGTACAGTCTGGGTGAACCGTGACGGCGCACCACAAGATCGTCTGTGGGCCGCACCGCACCGCACGCTCAAAGACCTCAGCACGATTCCCGATCTTGTCTGATGGCGGCGTTTACAGCGGCTGACGGCACCCAGCTTTATTATACCGACGAAGGGTTCGGGCTGCCCATCCTCGCCCTTGCGGGGCTGACCCGCAACACTGGCGATTTTGACCATGTCGCACCGCACCTGCTCAAGTCCGAGGCCGTCCGCCTGATCCGCATGGATTATCGTGGGCGCGGCCAGTCCGATTGGGCCGATCCCGCCAGCTACACGATCCCGCAAGAATCCGCCGACGCGATTGCCCTGCTCGATCATCTTTCCATCGACAAGGCGGCCATCCTTGGCACATCGCGCGGCGGTATCATCGCGATGATGCTGGCGGCCACCCAAAAACACCGCCTTCTCGGCGTGGCGCTCAACGATATCGGCCCGCAAATAGAAGCCGCCGGTCTCAGCGTCATCAAAGACTATATCGGCCGTAATCCACCACAAGCGACCCTTGCAGACGCGGCCGACTTTCGCGCCCGCGCATGGTCGCATTTCAACGGCGTGCCACTGGCGCGCTGGCTGCACGAGGTCACAAATCACTACGCTGAAACCGCCAATGGCCTGATCATCAAATACGACCCCAAACTGCGCGACGCGGTGCTCGGCTCCGACATAAAACTCGCGCCCGACCTCTGGCCGCTTTATGATACGCTCGCGGACCTGCCGCTGGCCATGCTGCACGGCGATGCGTCCGATTTGCTGTCTGCGGTGACGTTTGAACAGATGCGCAACCTGCGCCCCGATGCCCAAGCAGCCACCGTTTTGGGACGCGGCCATGTCCCCTTCCTCGACGAACCTGAATCCCTCGCAGTTCTAAATAGCTGGATCCTGAGCTTATGAATATCGATCTGATCCGCGCCGCCGCCAAACGCCTGCGTGGCCATGCGCGGCGCACGCCGCTGCTGTCCTCACCGTTCCTTGACGACATCGCGGGCCGCAAGGTCTACGTCAAACCCGAATGCCTGCAACACACTGGATCGTTCAAATTTCGCGGCGGCTGGTCCGCACTGTCCGGCATGGACCCCGAAAAACGCGCAGGTGGCGTCATCGCCTATTCATCGGGCAATCACGCACAGGGCGTCGCACTGGCGGCACGGATGCACGGCGTGCCATCCGTGATCGTCATGCCCGCCGACGCCCCCGCCCTCAAAATCGAAAACACCAAAGCCCTCGGCGCAGAGGTTGTTTTGTATGATCGCAGCACTGAAGACCGCGATGAAATCGGCGCGCGCATTGCCAGTGAACGCGGGCTGACCTTGGTCAAACCCTTCGACGATCCACTGGTCATCGCCGGTCAAGGCACCACAGGGCTTGAAATCGCCGAAGATGCCAACGCGCTTGGCCTTAAAAATATCGACGTCCTCGTCTGTTGCGGCGGCGGCGGTTTCACCTCCGGAATCGCTCTAGCGTGTGAGGCAGACGCCCCCACCCTGCGCGTCCGCCCCGTCGAACCTGACGGCTTTGACGACGTCGCACGCTCCCTGATCTCGGGCAAAATCGAACGCAACACCGCCACGTCTGGCAATATCTGCGACGCAATCATCACACCGCAAGCCGGCGATCTGACCTTCCCGATCATGCACCGCCTGTGCGGACCCGGTCTTGTCATCCACGAAAACGAAGCCCTCATGGCAATGGCACAAGCGTTCCTGCGCCTCAAACTTGTCGCTGAACCCGGCGGTGCTGCGGCCTTGGCTGCGGCCCTTTACCGACCCGACGAGATCAGCGGCGACGCCGTCATTGTCACCATCAGCGGCGGCAATGTTGATCCCGCCCAATTCGCACAAGCCCTCGCCACACTGGACTAACACCACTTTCTGTCTACCGCGTCTTTGCTTCCTAAATATCCCCGCCGGAGGCTCCTGAAATAACCGAAAGGACCCCAGCGCCATGACCCGCTTCACCATCGCCAGCTTCAATGTCAAAAACCTCATCGGCGCGGATAAGGAATATTACAAATTCCAGTCCTACACGCCCGAAGAATCCGCGTGGAAACAGGATTGGCTGGCCGAACAACTGCTGACAATGGACGCCGACATCGTGGGCTTTCAGGAAATTTTCGAAGACGACGCCCTGCGCGACGTGATCGCGCAAGCCGACACCTTGGGCCAAACCTCAAACGACGCCGCAATTCCCGACCCCTCCCAACGCTATCACCGCAAAGCGATTTTCCGCAAACTCGCCTATACCCCCTACGGCACAACGGGTTTGGCCTTCGCGCCCAATTCCGCCGATACGGGCGAGGCAGGCCAACGTCGCCCGGGAGTCGCGATCGTCTCGCGCTTCGGCTTCGTCGGCACGCCAGAAATCATCCAAGACCTGCCCGAACCTGTCGACATCCCGTTTTCGGCCCTGCGCGGGACAGACAATCAAGATGACGCGGGCCACTACCGCCTGCGCCGCCTCTCCCGCCCGATCCTCAAGGCGCGCATTCCGGTTGAAGGCCAGACAATCACCGTTTTCAATTGCCACCTGAAATCCAAATTAGGCGAACATGTCACCCCCGCTGGCGCAGATTTTTCGCCCGCCAGCGACTTGACGAACTATGACCCCGTCGCCCGCGCCCTCGGCTCCCTGCGTGCCGCATTGCGCCGCATGGCTGAAGCATGGGTGCTGCGCCGCGAAATCATCGCCGAACTCGACGCGGGGAACCCCGTCATGGTCCTGGGTGATTTCAACGACGGCGAACACGCGGTCTCCTCTGAAATCATCTCCGGCGAAACACCGTTCAAGAACTACGCATGGATGCTGCGCCACGACGCGAAAACCTCGCGCGACCGCTATTCGGACGCGCAAAACGAACAGATCACCGAAAACATAAACCGCGTCCGCCTGCACTCCGCTGAAAAGATGTTCGTGCGCAAATCCGCCCGCGACATGGTCTATACATCGGCCTTTGGCGGCACATTTGAATCCATCGACCAGATCTATATGTCGCGCCATTTCCACGCCGATTACGCAAACAAGATTGGCGAAATGGACTACTTTTCAGTGCTCAACGACCACCTGACCGACGGCTCCCACCCAGAAGCGCCCTATAATAAACTCGCATCAGATCACGGCCAGATCATCGCGCATATGGTCATGCGCGAGGTTGGATCATGATGAACAGCATCCAAGTCAAAGGCGCGACGCTGAACGCCCAAGTCATGGGGGAAGGACCGCCCATCGTGTTTCTGCACGGCCTTGGTGCCGACATGTCGGTGTTTGATGGCCTTGCGCACCGCCTTCCGGACCACAAAATTATCCGCTTTGATCTGCGCGGCCAAGGCCAGTCCAGCGTTCCGGACGGTCCCTATTCAATGGGCGGCCTGATCGCCGACACCGAAGCCGTGCTTGATCATTACGGCGTGCGCGACGCCGTTGTTTTTGGCCTATCGATGGGCGGCATGATCGCCCAAGGCCTCGCGGTGAAACGTCTTGATCTGGTGCGCGGGATGGTTTTGTGCGCCACCGCGGCCAAGTTCGGTCAGGCCGACCCGTGGCATGCCCGCGCCGCAACCGCGCGCACCAAAGGCATGGCAGCCCTTGTTGATGAAACACTGGCGCGGTGGAACGCCAAAGACGAAGACCCCCTTGCCCGCGCGCGGTTTATCAACGCCAACCCCGAAGGCTACGCGGCCTCCTGCGAAGCGATTGCAGGCAGCGATTTTTACACCACCACGGCTGGTCTGCGTCTGCCGACGCTTGGTCTGTGCGGTGATCGCGATAAATCGACGCCACCCGATCTTGTGCGCGAAACAACCGACCTCGTTCCCGGATCGACGTTTCAACTGATCCGTGGCGCAGGGCACCTTGTTCCCGAAACCCACGCGGATGTTGTGGCTGGATATCTCTATGAATTTCTCGTCGGCATTGGCCACATGTGACCTCTTGCGGGCCGCGCCGCCTTGCGACTAAAACTGGCCGATGAACGCCCCACAGCGCAAACGCGCCTTCACCTTTATCCTGATCACGCTGACCCTTGATGCCATGGGCATCGGGCTGATCGTGCCGGTGATGCCCGACCTCATCCGCGCGGTGAATGGCGGCAGCCTTGGCACCGCTGCGATTTGGGGCGGCATTCTGGCGACGGCGTTTGCAGTGATGCAATTCATCTTTGGCCCGATCCTCGGCTCGCTCTCTGATCGCTATGGACGCCGTCCGGTGCTGCTGATCTCGTTGCTGGTGATGTCGCTCGATTATCTTGTCATGGCCGTGGCAGGCTCCATCTGGCTGTTGTTCGCAACCCGCATCATCGGCGGCATCACGGCGGCCACCATGGCAACAGCCTCCGCCTTTATCGCCGACATTTCCAAACCGGAAGAAAAATCCGCCAACTTCGGGCTGATCGGCGCGGCCTTCGGTCTCGGTTTCGTACTTGGCCCCGTGATCGGTGGCCTGCTGGGTGAATTCGGCGCCCGTGCGCCGTTCTATGCCGCAGCCGCACTGGGCACCGCAAACCTGATCTTCGGCTACTACGTGCTGCCCGAAACCGTCACAGATCGCATCCGCCGCCCGTTCTCGCTGCGCCGCGCCAACCCGTTCGGCGCATTCAAAGCGCTGGGGCAACTTGACGGCGTGCGCCGCCTGGTCTTCCTCGTGTTCCTGTATGAATTCGCCTTTATCGTCTATCCCGCAACTTGGGCCTATTTCACCAAAGAAGCCTATGGATGGTCCCCCGGCATGGTCGGCGCGTCCCTTGCGCTGTTCGGCGTTGGCATGGCAATTGTCCAAGGGGCGTTGATCCGCCCTGCCCTGCGCCGCTTCGGTGAACGCGGCACGATCATCTATGGCATCACCTTTAACTTTCTAGCCTTCGCGGTGCTGACGCAGATCACCACGGGCTGGGTCGCGCTTGCCTTCATCCCGCTCACGTCCCTCGGCGCGGTGGTCACACCGGCACTGCAAGGCCTGATGTCACAGCGCGCGGGCGATGATCAACAAGGCGAACTTCAGGGCGTCATTTCATCGGCCAAATCCATGGCGATGATCTTTTCGCCACTGGTGATGACGCAAATCTTCTATGTCTTCACGACAGACACCGGCCCCTACTTCCCGGGCGCTGCTTTCGCGCTGTCTGCGGGCATCATGATCGCCTGTATGGTGGTCTTTCTGGGCCGTACCCGCCAAACCGCAACCTAAACGACACCACCCGTCGTTTTCACGCTTGCACGATATCGAACGCACCTGCACCTTGGCGCAAAGTCACTCAACCAAAGGTGCCCTATGCCCCGCATCAAAGCCGCCGTTTGCCATGCCTTTGGCGAACCGTTCGTTATCGAAGACATTGAAATTCGCGCCCCGATTGACGGCGAAGTCGAAGTCACCCTTGCCGCCTGTGCAATCTGCCATTCCGACATCACCTACGCCGAGGGACACTGGGGCGGTTCCCTTCCCGCCGTCTATGGCCATGAGGCTGCAGGCACCGTCACCGCGGCCGGACCCAACGCCAAAGGCGTGGCGATCGGCGACAAGGTCGTCGTGACCCTGATCCGCTCTTGTGGCACCTGCCCAAGCTGTTCAGCCGCGCGGCCGACAAACTGCGAAGAACCCTATGACGGCGACCATGGCCCGATTAAAACGGTCGATGGTGGCAAACTGCATCAGGCCATGGCTTGCGGCGGCTTCGCTGAAAAGGTCGTCGTTGATGCCTCACAAGTCGTCACCCTGCCCGACGGCATTTCAATGGAGGCCGCATCGCTTCTTGCCTGCGGCGTCATCACTGGCATCGGCGCAGTTGTGAACGCCGCCAAAGTCCGCCCCGGTCAAGACGTTGTTGTCATCGGCGCGGGCGGCGTCGGGCTAAACGCGATCCAAGGCGCGAAAATCGCTGGCGCACGCCGCATCGTCGCCGTTGACATGGAACCCTCAAAACTCGCGATTGCGCGCGAATTCGGCGCGACCGATGCAGTGCTTGCCTCAACGGATGAACCGTGGCGGCAAGCCAAGTCGTTGATGGGGCGCGGCGCGGATGCGGTCCTCGTCACCGTCGGCGTCGCGGCCGTCTATGACCAAGCGCCCCGCTACCTCGCCAAAGGCGGCAACGTCGTCATGGTCGGCATGCCAGCCTCCGGCGCATTTTCCAGCTATGAGGCCGCCAATTTCGCCGCCTCCGGTCAAGGCATGATCGGCTCCAAAATGGGCGACGTGGTCATCAAACGCGACATTCCTTGGATGGTCGATCTGTACGCCCAAGGTCGGCTGAAACTGGACGAACTTATTTCCGGCACATGGTCCCTTGATCAGATCAACGAAGCAATCGCCGATACCAAAACTGGGGCCGCCAAACGCAATGTGATTGTCTTCTAGGGGGGCATCTGGCTGCACACCTGTACATACACATTGTGTACAGGCTGTGTACAAGATGTGATGCCGGTTTTTCGGTGAAAATCCAACCCTGTAAGACATCATCCAAGTGCGCTACCGTGACCAAACAGGCAGGAACCGGACGCGCAGGAACCGGATTTAACCGCCTTCGCCAAACGGGTCCAACGCACCGTGGGCCGCCATCTGGATAGACCAAAATGAAGCTGCAAGACCTCGACATCATCATAACATCCCCCCCCGCACCCGGTTGGGGCGGGCGCTATTGGATCTTGGTGAAAGTCACCACAGACACCGGCATCACAGGCTGGGGCGAATGCTACGCGTCCTCGGTGGGACCTGATGCAATGACGCATGTGATCCGCGACGTCTTTGAACGCCACATGGCAGATGAAAACCCTGAAAACATTGAACTTATGTTTCGCCGCGTCTATTCAAGCGGCTTCACCCAACGCCCCGATTTGACGGTTATGGGCGCGTTTTCCGGCCTCGAAATTGCCTGCTGGGACATCTTGGGCAAAGACCGCGACCGCCCTGTGCATGCCCTGATCGGCGGGCGGCTGAACGACAAAATTCGCGCCTATACCTATCTTTACCCGCAAAAACACCATCCGCTGCCGGACTTCTGGGCCAGCGCTGACATGGCCGCAGAGGTCGCGGTCAGCTTGGTCGACCAAGGCTATACAGCGGTCAAATTCGACCCCGCAGGCCCCTACACCATCCGCGCAGGCCACATGCCATCCCTGCACGACATTGAAACATCCCAAGCGTTCTGCCGCAAAATCCGCGACGCCGTCGGCCCCCGCGCCGATCTGTTGTTCGGCACCCACGGCCAGTTTTCAACCGGCGGCGCGATCCGCATGGGGCAAGCCATCGAACAGTTCAGCCCGCTTTGGTACGAAGAACCCATTCCACCAGACGCCATCGAAGAAATGGCCAAAGTCGCGCGCGCCGTGCGAATTCCTGTGGCCACCGGCGAACGCCTGACGACAAAGGCAGAATTTGCCCAAGTTCTGCGCGCAGGTGCGGCCAATATTGTGCAACCCGCCCTCGGGCGCTCCGGTGGCATCTGGGAAACCAAAAAGATCGCGACCTTGGCCGAAGTCTACAATGCACAAGTCGCGCCGCACCTTTATGCAGGCCCGATTGAATGGGCCGCCAATGTCCAACTCGCGGCGACCTTGCCCAATATCTTGATGTGCGAAACGATCGAAACGCCGTTTCACGACGCGCTCATCAAATCGTCCATCACAATCGAAAATGGCTATGTCAACGTCCCCACGGCCCCCGGCTTGGGTATTGACGTGGACGAAGCCCTCGCGCGGGCCCATCCGCTTACGGACGACGGTCTACACCTGCAAATGCAACAAGACCCGATCAGCTATCACGCGCCAAATCTGTTTGCGGGCGGCGCTCCAGTGAAAGACCAAACCTAAACAGCCATTAGGGTTAACGCGCCTGCTTCATCTTCATCTTGGCCAATACAACTCAAATCCCACCCTTGCGTCTTCATCAATGGTTGGTAAACTTGAACCAAGTTCACGAAGGATGTCCCATGGCCGGAAAAGTCGAAATTCGTCGCGCGGCACTGCGCGATGCCCTGATCCAACATGCGCAAACGCGGATCACAGCTGACGGGCTGAAAAACCTGCGCGCCCGCGACCTCGCCAAAGACGCGGGCTGCGCTCTGGGCGCGATCTATAATGTGTTCGGTGATCTCAATGACCTCGTGCTCGCCGTGAATGCTGGCACCTTCAAGCGGCTTGGCGCAGCGGTTGCGCAATCGTTGGCAGACGCCCCACTGGACGCAACACAGCAGCTTATTGTGATGTCGCACGCCTACCACCGCTTTGCCGCCGAAAACTTCAACACATGGCGCGCGCTGTTTGATATCGAACGCCCCGCTGGTGAAGCTGCGCCCGACTGGTACCTGCAGGAAATGGGCCAGTTGTTCGCCTACATCGACGCGCCGCTGTCGGTTATTTTCCCCCAACACACAGCCGAGGATCGCGCGCTTTTGACCAAGGCTCTGTTCTCAAGCGTGCATGGAATCGTGCTTTTGGGGCTGGATGAAGCCTCTGCAGGGGTTCCAGCCGCGCAACTTGACGAAATGATTTCTTTAATTCTCGGGCACTTAGCCTCCTGACTGTGAATTTTATGAACATCGTTCAATAAATTACTTGATCGCCACACCTATCGTCGCTAAATCTAATTCATGAACAACGTTCACAATATGATGTGAACAGCGACACATGAAAGGAAGCGACATGTTCAAGACACTCTCAACCCTCATTGCAGGGGTCAACGCCCGCTCTGAAGACCGCGTTCGGGATGCCTTTGCTATTGAACTTATCGACCAAAAAATCCGCGAGGCTGAGCAGTCCCTGAAAGCTGCCAAGGCCACCCTCGCCTCTCTGATCCAGCGTCAACGCTCCGAGGAACGTCAACGCGACACCCTGAAAACCCGTATCAAAGACATGATGGGACGCGCACAGGACGCCATGGACAAGGGGCGCGAAGATTTGGCGGGCGAAGCCGCGTCCGCCGTTGCCCAAATGGAAAACGAACTTACCATCCGGCTTGCGACATGCGATCGCCTCTCCCAAAAGGTCGTCCGCCTGCGAAATTCGATCGAATCCGGCCACCGCCGCATCATCGACCTGAAACAGGGCGCGATCCAGGCCCGCGCTGTGCGCCGTGAACAGGCAATCCAGACCAAGTTGAATTCGACCATCGGACGCACCTCATCCACCCAAGAGGCCGAAGAACTCATCAGCCGCGTCATGGGGGCAGACGACCCGTTCGAACAATCCGAAATCTTGCGCGAAATCGACCGTGATCTCGGCCATGAAACCCTCACGGACCGCATGTCAGATCAAGGCATTGGCGCATCGACACGCACAACGGCGGACGATGTCCTTGCCCGTCTCAACAAGAAGAAATCTGCCTAAACCGCTGAAATAGAATAAAGGAATAGACCCATGACTGACTCCAATCGCAACGACAACGGCCTGATCATTCTGTTCAACGCCGCAGGTGTGGTGATCGCTTACGGGATGCTCGCGCTGTCTCTCTACATGTCTCCTGATGTGCCCTTGTCAACGAAAGGCTACTGGGGCATCGGCATCCTCCTGCTCACGCTCAGCCTCGTGAATTTTGTGAAACTGCGCTTTGATGTGCGCCTGTCCGAGGACCGCGTGACACGGCTTGAAGAAGCCCGCAACGAACGCATCCTGTCCGAATATGTTGGCGGCGACGATCCCAAAGACTGAACCGCGCGCTTAGCAACAACGACAACCCGCCCCGCCGCCTTCTACTCCGTGAGGGTGGCGGGGCACATCCTTTTGACACTCTGGTCAAACCTGCAATCCTGCGCCAAACTCGTAAAGATGAAATCAATCATGTCCCTTCCCCGCAAGTTTGCAGCCAGATTTGTTGGCCTCGCGATTGCGCTGTTTGCGCGGTTCATCACGGCCGTGCGTGCAGATTGGCAGGGGATCGAGCCGATCAACAAACAGCGGGTCTATTTTGCCAATCACGTCAGCAACGCCGACATGCCGATGATCTGGTCCTGTATGCCACCCAACATCCGCCGCGATGTGCGCCCCGTGGCCGCCGCCGATTACTGGCTGAAAAACAAACTGCGCGCCTTCGTCGGGCCAGAGGTTTTCAACTGCGTCTTGGTGGATCGCCGCCCAGAGGCGCGCGACGCCAACCATGACCCGATGCAAAACATTCTGGATGCTTTGGACGATGGATCATCCTTGATTATTTTCCCCGAAGGCAACCGCAACATGACCGACGATCCGTTGCTACCGTTCAAATCAGGCCTTTATAACATGGGCAAAGCCCGCCCCGATGTTGATCTGGTTCCGACATGGATCGCCAATGTCACCGAAATCATGCCCAAGGGCGAGGTCATCCCCCTGCCCCTGATTTGCACAGTCACCTTCGGCGCCCCGATCCATGTCGCGACGGACGAATCCAAAGACGACTTTCTCAAACGCGCATCAGGTGCGCTTGTCGGATTGGCCCCAAAGGATGTGCGCCTATGACATCGACAAACACCGAAATCCTCGGCCTGTTCATTGGCGTTTGCGGTCTTCTGACGCTGCTGACAATTTTTGGCGAAGTTCTGCGCGCGCGACTGGATAAGGGCCACGAAAATCCGGTCATCGAAACCTTTATGACCCGTGTGCGCAGCTGGTGGGCCATCGTTATTTTGTTCACGCTGGCGCTGATCGCTGGCAAGGGCGGTATCATTGTGCTGTTCGCATTCGCGTCTTTCGCCGCCTTGCGCGAATTTCTGACACTGACCAACAAACGCCGCGCCGATCATCTCGCGCTTGCGCTTGGTTTCTTTGTCGTGCTGCCGCTGCAATACCTGTTTGTTGGCCTTGGTTGGCAGGCGCTTTATACGGTTTTCGTCCCCGTTTACGTGTTCTTGATGCTGCCTGTTGTCTCCGCACTGCGCGGCAACTCCGACCGCTTTTTGATCCGCGTCGCCGAAACCCAATGGGCGTTGATGATCACTGTTTTTTGCATGTCCCACGTCCCTGCCCTGCTGATGATTGACGTTGCAGGCTATCCTGATGATCGCGGTGTGTTGCTGATCGCATTTCTTATCATGGTCGTTCAGATCGGGGATCTATTGGATTTCTTCTTTGGCCGTCGCATCGGCAAAACCCGCATCATTCCAAACCTGTCGGCAAAAACTTGGGAAGGCATGGCCTGCGGCGTTGTCTGCGCGGCCATTATCGGCGGGCTTTTGGCATGGATGACACCTTTTGGCATTTTCGGCGCGGCAGCGATGGCAGGGCTGGCATCAGCCGCTGGCATGTTCGGCAATCTGGTTTTTGCGGCGATCAAGGCAGATCGTGGCGTCAAAGACTGGTCACATCTGATCCCCGGTCAAGGCGGATTTGTCGATCAACTGGACAGCGTGATCTTTGCCGCGCCAATCTTTTATCACGTCACCCAACTGATCTGGGGCTAACGCTAGCGCTTATTGAACGGTGAAATCGCCGACGACCGGATAGTGATCCGTCGCCCATTCGCCATCAAACTGGCCCCGGACCGAGAACGTTTTACCCACGGGCGAAATCCCGTCGGAGCCGCCGATGTGATCAATCGCCGGAAACAGGTTCAGCCCGCGATTGAAATGGAAAGTGGACCCCTGCACAGGCCAGAACGTCACATGTGCATCTTCAAGAATCCCAAGCGTCGTCGACCCGCGGATCGCGTTGAAATCACCGATCACGAACACCGGCATCCGCGCCGCAGGCTCCGCTATCCGCGCGGCGACCAGAGCGATCGAAAGCTGCTTGTTCGACATGCTGCGGTATTCCGTATGCAGGTTGTAGACGCGGAAAATCGTGCCGTCACGATCCTCAAATTCAGCCCAGCTGGTGAACGCAGGCCAAGACCCGTTGAACGTGCGCGAATAGATCACGTCCGGGGTGTCCGAAAAGAAGAACCAGCCCTGATCGCGCAGCGTCAGGCGGTTTTTGCGATAGAAAATTGGCTGGGTTGACGGGAACACCGCCGGATCGCCCACCGCCGCTGCCGCGTATTCGGGATTTTTGCTTTCCAACCAATCCAGCGTAAGGTTTTGCGGCGCCTGTCCGCGCCCGAAACTTTCCATTTCCTGAAACCCGACCACATCGGCATCGAGCGTCACGAATGCCGTTTGCAGCGCCCCCTTGCGCCGCTCCCAATCACCTACCGACCAATCGCCCTGCGCGCGGCCCAGCCAGATATAATGCACATTATAGGTGGCAACACGCAGCGTGTTGGGCGTCGGCGATTGCACGGGTTGCGGCAGGCTATTGCACGCGACCATACCGATCAAAACGCCGACCAGCGCCGCGCACACCATGCCAAATCGCTTGAGCCAACGTCGCACGATCACCACTACGGCAGCACCAATATCGCGCGAAAATCATTCACATTTGTCATCGTTGGACCCGTCACCACTTGCGCACCAATCGCGCCAAAAAACCCGTGTGCATCGTTGTTACGCAATGCCGCCGCAGCCGAAACCCCCATCGCTTCGGATAACGCCAATGTGCTTGGGTCGCCAATTGCCCCCGCGACCTCAGCCGCGCCATCAACGCCGTCGGTGTCACAGGCGATCAGATGGATTTTCGGATGACCCTTCAGCGCCACGACTGCCGCCAAAACAAATTCCGCATTTGGCCCACCGACACCATCACCACGCCGCGTCACCGTGCATTCACCGCCCGACAACAACAGCACCGGATGATCCAGTCGTTGCGCCGCGATTTCAAGTGCCAGTGCTGCCTGCGCCTCTGCAACCTCACGCGCTTCGCCCTCAATCGCATCGCCAAGCAGGCGAACCTCAACGCCCGCCGCCGTTGCGATGTCAGCCGCCGCTGCCAGCGATTGTGACGGGGCCGCGATGATCACATTTTTCACCCCCGCCAAACGCGGATCGCCAGCGGCCATTGGCGTGCCGCCCGCCGCAAGAAACGCCGCTATTGCGTCTGGTGGCGTCACGCCCCACCGCGCCAAGGTCGCGACAGCGCGCGCGGCGTCGCCCGCGTATCCAACCGTTGGCCCGCTTGCGATGTCGCTAGGGTCATCGCCCGGCACGTCCGAGATCAGCAGCGCATGCAACTTCGCGGGATAGATCGCCGCCGCCAACCGCCCGCCTTTGACGGCGGACACTTCTTTGCGGATGCCATTGATGTCGCCAATCGGCATCCCGCTGGCCAACATCGCAGCACTCAAAGCCTGTTTGTCGTCTAAGGTAATCCCGTCCGCTGGCGCACAGAGCAACGCCGACCCGCCCCCCGATACAAGCATGACCACCGTGTCGTCCGCGCCCAACCCATCGGCAATGTCCAGCAACCGCCGCGTCGCATCGACCCCTGCACGATCCGGCACAGGATGGGATGCTTCAACAATTTCAATACCCTGACACGGCCGCCCATATCCATATCGCGTAATCACAAACCCGTCGCAGGGGCCCCAAGTCGCTTCAAGCGCCTCAGCCATCCGCGCCGATGCCTTGCCCGCACCAAGCACAACAACACGACCGTCAGGTTTGGGCGGAAGGTGCGCGGGCACGCACAACATCGGGTCCGCCCGCGCAACGGCTGCCAAAAACAAGTCGCGCAAAAATTCGTTGGGCTTTGCCAGATTTTTCATGTCGCGTCGTCCTTGACCATGCCCGTTTCTAGGGCAATTCCACAATGCCAACCCGACTGCTCAATTGCCAGACGGACGCAAACTCGTCGCTTTGCGAAATCTCGCTCCAGCAGGCTTTCATATCGTCCGAAAAGTTAATGTCATCAAACAATATAAGCGCGCCCTTGTCCGCCACACTGCGCACAAGTTCAAACTGTTTCACAACGAAATCGCGGGTGTGGATGGCATCAATCAAAGCAATGTTCACTTTATCGGTGATCAGCCCGATATTGTCTTCAAACGTGCCAAGCGTCAGCACATGCCGGTCGCTGACCGTGTCGAAATTGGCCTGCGCAATCGGATTCCAAATCTCATTGGGCTCAAAACTATACATCTTTCCACGATTGCAGATGTTCAGTCCGGCAAGCCAATACATGCCACTGGCCCCGAACGCAGCCCCGAATTCCAGAACCGCGTTCGGTTTCATCTGGCTCACCAGCCACGTGTAGAACTGACAAAATTCGGCCTTGGTGCGCACGTCCTGCATCTTGCGTTTAGGATTATCGTCAATCACACGGCCATAGTTTTTAACGTTCTTGTATTCCTCCCACAAGGGCAGCCTACCAAGATCATTTGTGCGCTTGATCGTCGCCTCGATGTCTTCAAACACCGCAGCGCTGTCGGCCAGAAACGCCTCTTTTTCGGCCTCAAAGCGGGCAAACACATCCGCGATCTGACTGTCACCGCGCACCCGCAGTTTTCGAATTCTGAATACCATCCGCCCCACCAAACCCTCAATGCTTTTGTCGTATCCTTACACAGGCGCGCCACAGCGACCAAGCCTGTCAGTGTAGTCCGACATACAAACACCGTTTTGGGAAATTTAAAAGTGTTTAATATCAATGCCCTAATTCTGCCTCCGACATTCACAACCCGCCCCGTCGACATCCCTAAACTGTTCACCGACACCCCAAAACCGTTCTCGAAATGCGCACTATAACAATTGCCCACAAAAAAGCCGCCCATTGGGCGGCTTCTTCCGTCAAAGCTGTAAATCTATTTTGATTTGGGTCGTTTTCGCTTTGCCTTCCGATCATCGAGATATCGATCCATGGCGATGGTCGTATTAATGCCTTTCCAAGCTGGCGTGTAAATCGGGTTAAGCTCATCATCGCAATTAATCCGAATGAAATTCGCCTCAGCGAAATGATCGAACGTGATCTCGGATGCGTTCTCTGACTTCGCCTCACCAATCGCTTCGATCGCGATCTCGATCGCCATGCCAAATCGATAGGCGCCTGCGTGCATCAATATCCGAATGAACTCAGTTTGATCCAACAGGCCGCCGCGTGTCAGATCAACTTTTTCAAGAAACCGCAGAATCGCTTTGCGAAGTAGCAAGCCCTCGTTTTCATAGGTCATTGGCAAAATTTCTGCTGGTTTGAGACGACGCGTCAATGTGCCGTCATGATTGATAAAACGTCGCCCCTCCGGCGTCCCGGCCATGATCAAGCAGATTGGCCACTCCTTATCCTGCATCATGTTGCGGAACCACTTG
>JAGGNB010000075.1 GCA_017886375.1 Octadecabacter sp. | reverse complement strand
CTAAACGAGGTGGTTCTGACGGATGGCCCAAGCGGGCGCACGTTGACGGCCGCGGATTTTATGGATCATGTCAAACGACTTGCGGGCGGCCTGACGTCGGCGGGGTTTGGCGCGGGCAAGACGGTTGCACTGATGGCGCCAAACATTCCAGACTATTGCGTGATTTTTCACGGGGTCGCGTGGGCGGGTGGCACGATCACCACGTTGAACCCGACCTACACTGGCCCCGAAGTCGCACATCAACTGGCCGATTCCGGTGCCGATGTCCTGATCACGATCCCTGATTTTGCGGACACGGCGAAAGCAGGCGCAGGTGACCTGCCTGTTATCGTGATCGGAACGCCGCAATACGACGCACTTTTTGGCGAACCGATGTCGGCGCAAGTTCCTGTCGATATCACTGCACATACGGTCGTCTTGCCCTATTCATCCGGCACCACCGGATTACCCAAAGGCGTGATGCTGTCGCACCGCAATCTGGTGGTGAATGTTGATCAATCCATCGTCGCCGCAGATTTTCAGCGTGGCGAGGTCACTGCGGCGTTCCTGCCGTTCTTCCATATCTACGGGATGACTGTTTTGATGAACGTGCATCTGGCAGGCGGTGGTGCCTTAGTTACGATGCCACGGTTCGATCTACCGATGTTCTTGCAGATCAGTCAGGATTACAAAGCGCGGCGCATGTGGGTTGTGCCGCCTGTCGCCATTGCACTGGCCAAACATCCGTTGGTGGATGACTATGATCTCAGCGCGCTTGAGCAAGTTTTTATCGCCGCGGCGCCGTCAGGCGCCGAATTGACGGACACGGTTTCGGCGCGGTTGGGCTGCACTGCGTTGCAAGGGTTCGGGATGACCGAACTTAGCCCTGTGTCCCACCTCGTGCCCGGCAACGCACCACGATCTGGGGCGGCCGGGGTCGTGGTGCCGAACACGACGAGCATGGTGGTCGATCCGGAAACCGGCGACCCTGTGGGCGTTGGAGAGGAGGGCGAGCTTTGGGTCAAGGGGCCGCAAATCATGCAAGGCTATCTTAACAATGCCAAGGCCACCGCTGAAACAATTACCGAAGATGGCTGGTTGCGCACCGGCGACATCGCACGGGTCGACGCGGATGGTTACATGTTTATCGTCGATCGGTTGAAAGAATTGATTAAGTACAAGGGTTTTCAGGTCGCTCCTGCTGAACTGGAAGCCATCTTGGTGGCGATGGACGGCATTTCGGACGCCGCCGTGATCGGATTGCCCGATGACGATGCCGGGGAATTGCCGATTGCGTTCGTGGTCTGCGCCGAAGGTGGGCCGGATGCCTCGGCAATCCACGCCTGCTTCAAAGACAATTTGTCGACCTACAAGCAGCTGCACCAGATTAGATTTGTGGACGAGATCCCGAAATCCGCGTCCGGTAAAATCCTGCGGCGGTTCTTGCGCGATCAGGTGGCGGCGGAAGGATAGCTGCGACCTAGTCCTGCTGTGCGGCCTGATCGAGTATCCATCCGGCCACCGCGTCCGGCGCTGTGAACACGATCATATGCCCACCCTCAATTTGGGTCAGGGTTGCACCCGTAACTGCATCGCGCAGCAAGGTGCCGTGTATGGCAGGATCGAGGACTTGATCCGCGCGGCCAAACAAAATGGCGACCGGCATCTGCAATGACGGATAGCCAGCGACCATTGTCGGCAACGCGGCGCGTGCGGCAACCATGTCCCCGCCTGCTGAAAAATAGCTATGCGGTCGGATGGACAGGAGGCTGCCACCAATCGTGCCAAAATCTTCAGGCATAGATTCAGGCGCAAAGACTGATTTCGCGGACCCGTCGAAAATGAGCATGCCCAAGGGCGTCGCGAACGTAAGAGACACAAAGCGGCGCAAGGTATCCGACTGGATCGACATGGCACTAAAGGCCGAAGACGTGGCATCGCTTGGTTGGCTTGCGGGCGCGATGAGGGCCAGCGCACCCACTGCGTCCGGATGATCCAGTGCGAGGGTCAGAGCAACAGCGCCACCAAGCGAATGGCCAACGATAAGGGGCGCATCCAGATCAAGCGTTTCAATCAGCCCCGCGATCACCTCCGCCTGTCCTGCCAGTGTATTCGTGCCATCGGCCAGCGGCGCGGAATAGCCCGAACCGGGGCGGTCGATCAGAACGACGCGGTGATTTGCAGCAAGCTGGTCCACAAGGCCAGTCGCGAAATTTCGCATCTGCCCAGACAACCCGTGGATCAAAACAATGGGCCGCCCTTGCCCTCGATCCAGATAGTGCATGTCGGTGCCGTCAATTGTCAGCACCGCGCCGTCGCGCGGAATACGGCCCTCAATCCAGCGGCTTGCCAGTTGTGTAACCCCTGCAAAGGTCAGGAAAATCGCAGTAATCGCGACGATAAATTTGGCAAATTTTGATGTCATGTCTGGTGAATTTCCTGCCGAACGATACCATGCTTCGTATCGATCCGTACGTTACGTTAGGAGAGATAAAAGTTGAACAATATTTCTGGACAGTTGTACAAGAACTTGGCTTATCTAGGTCGCAGCGGACTTCGTTACTGTCCGGGGGAGGCAACGTGGACTTTGATTTTGTGATCGTCGGGGGCGGATCGGCAGGGTCGGTTATGGCAACACGGCTGAGCGAGGACCCGACCGTAAAAGTTTGTTTGCTTGAGGCTGGCGGTAAAGGGACAAGCATTTTGTTGCGTGCGCCCGTCGGGGCCGTTGCCGCGTTGCCCGGTTATGGAAAACTGTTCAACTGGGCCTTTAAGACAGTTCCGCAAACCGGCCTGAACGGTCGCCGCGGGTATCAACCCCGAGGCCGCGCCCTTGGTGGATCGTCCGCAATCAACGCCATGCTTTACGTGCGTGGACACAAATCGGATTACGACGGCTGGGCCGCCCTTGGATGTGAAGGTTGGTCGTGGGACGACTGCCTGCCGTACTTCAAGAAATCCGAAAACAACGAACGTGGCGCCGATCCTGTTCATGGCAATGGCGGCCCCCTTCAAGTGTCCGACCAGAAAGATCCGCGCCCGATTACGCAGGCGTTCATAAACGCCGCGGCGAATTTGCAGTACCGCCGCCGCGGGGATTTCAACGACGGCGACAACGAAGGCGTTGGCCTGTATCAAGTCACGCAGTTTCATGATCAAGCCAAGACCGGAGAGCGGTGTTCCGCAGCTGCCGGATATCTGCATCCGGTCATGAACCGCCCAAACCTGGCAGTGATCACAAAAGCCCGTGCCACCAAAATATTGTTCGAGGGCAAGCGCGCTGTTGGCGTGGCCTACCGTCAGGGTCGGACCGACAAGGAAGTGCATGCGCGCAAAGAGGTGATCGTCGCGACGGGGGCACTGCAATCGCCGCAATTGCTACAGCTTTCAGGTGTCGGACGTGCGCAAGACATCACACCGCACGGCATCAAGATGGTGCATGACCTGCCCGGTGTCGGGCAGAATCTACAGGACCATCTGGATTTCATCCTTAGCTACAAAACAAACGATACTGACAATTTTGGCATTGGCTTTGCAGGAACGGCGCGGCTTTTGGCGGCGATTTACAAATGGTGGCGAAAAGGTACCGGCATTATCGCAACACCGTTTGCCGAAGGTGCGGCATTCCTGAAAACTGACCCGTCACTGGATCGCCCCGACATCCAGTTGCATTTTGTCATTGCCATAGTGGACGACCACGCGCGGCGTCTGCATCTGGGCTACGGCTACAGTTGCCATGTATGCGCATTGCGACCCCATAGCCGTGGCGAAGTGTTCTTGCAAAGCAGTGATCCGTTGGCTGATCCCGGCATCGATCCGAAATTCCTGTCTGATCCCCGCGATCTTGAAACGACAATCAAGGGCGCGAAGAGGACGCGCGAAATCCTTCAGGCCGAACCGATGGCCGCCTACGCAAAACGCGAATTGTTCGGCGTGCACGACAACATGACCGATGCTGAGTGGGAGCAACACATCCGCTCTCGCGCCGATACAATTTATCACCCTGTGGGCACCTGCAAGATGGGCACCGATGACATGGCTGTCGTCAGTCCTGAATTGAAGGTTCACGGGGTGCAGGGCCTACGCGTCGTCGACGCGTCGATCATGCCGACGCTGATCGGCGGCAACACCAACGCGCCCACAATCATGATTGCAGAAAAATGTGCCGACATGATCAAGGCTGAATACGCGGCATAATGCCAACCGTTTGCTTGCCATGCGCTGCATTTGGATGAACCCGAAACCAAAAAAGGAACTTACGATGGATGGTGCAATCAATACCTCTTACGTGGACGAGTATGACGTTGCGCTGGACACGCTGGACGCAGCAAAGGACACGTGGGCGCGCACAGGCATCGCGGACCGTATCGCGCTTCTGAAGCAGGTCAAAGATAACCTGATGAACGTCGCGCAAGACTGGGCCGAAACGGCCACGCGCAAGAAACAGATTCCCGCCGGATCACCGCTTGCAGGTGAAGAATGGATCACGGGGCCCTATGCGCTGATGTCGGCCTGCAATGGTCTGATCCTCACGCTGAGTGAGATGGACGGCAAAGCGTTTCTCAATCATCTGCCGACCCGCGAATTGACCACTGGCCAGATCGCCGTAAAGGTCATGCCGCATTCGATCTGGGATCATTTGCTGCTGTCGGGCGTCAAAGCCGAAGTCTGGATGCAACAGGGCGTCACGGCTGCGAACCTGCCCGATCATGCCGCGCTTGCCTATGATATCCCGATTGCGGATCGCGTCGGCAAGGTCGCGCTGATCCTTGGGGCTGGCAACATCGCGTCCATCGCGCCACTTGATGTGTTCCAAAAGCTGTTTTTGGAAAATCAGGTTGTTATTCTGAAGATGAATCCGGTGAACGACTATTTGACCGAATTTCTGAATGTGGCGCTTAAACCGCTGATCGACGTTGATGCCCTTCGCATTGTCAAAGGCGACGGCGCAGCGGGAGCATATCTGACCGACCATGCGATCATTTCGGAACTTCACATCACTGGCGCAGGGGCTACCCATGACGCGATTGTCTGGGGCACAGGGGCCGAGGGCGAAAAGAACCGCGCGGCTAACACACCAAAGAACGACAAACACTTTACGTCCGAACTTGGTGCTGTCTGCCCGACGATTGTGGTGCCCGGCCCGTGGACGCCTGCCGATCTTAAATTTCAGGCAGAGCATATTGCCACGCATAAATTACACAACTCAGGCTTCAACTGTGTGGCTTGTCAGGTGCTGATCATGCCCAAGGGCTGGGATAAAGCCGAAACGCTTCTCGCCCACGTCAATGACGTCGCGCAGAAATCCCATCGTGGCGCGTATTATCCCGGCACAAAGGATCGTCTTGATGCCTTCGCGAAACAGGCGAAGACCCCTAAATCGGTGACACGCGGGCCAGCGCCATCGCTGATCATCAACGACGTCGCTGACAGTGACTGGTTCAAAACCAACGAGGTGTTTGCCCCCGCAATGTCAACGCACGACATGGATGCGCCTGATGCTGCAACCTATCTGCGCAACGCCGTGGCCTATGCCAACGACGAACTTTACGGGACGTTGGGTGCAAATATTCTGATCCACCCTAAAACAATCCGCGAGATCGGCAAAAAGCAGTTCGAGGAGATTATTGCAGGCCTGCACTACGGCACCATCGCGATCAACGCATGGACCGGATTGGCGTTTCTGGCGACAGCCTGCCCGTGGGGCGCGTTTCCGGGTC